>NZ_JBIAIQ010000027.1:9117-119636 GCF_042871525.1 Streptomyces sp. NPDC005784 | reverse complement strand
ACACCCCAGGACCCGGCGCCCCCGCCGGTCGACGCACCGCTGCCCCCCCCGGGGGCCGCCCTTCCCACTCGGGGGAGATGGGATTCGGGGGGCCGGGGGGGGCCCCGGGGGCGGCCCCCACCGCGGTCTCCGACGGTGGTTCCGCCGTGGCGCTCGGGCCCGGGCTCAGCCGCAGCAGCCCGAGCCGCCCGTGCTGGACTGTCCGCCGTGGAGGTCGTCGTCGTGCCCGGCAGCGATCCGTGCCCATTGGGCGCTTGGCCTTCCGCCCTTGCGGAACTGGTCGCCGCGGGCCTCGTACGGCTGCGGCCAGCCTGCGGGGGAGTCCTCCCAGATCTCCTGCCGTCCGTAGAGGGTCATGTCGAGGATGCCGTAGGCGGGCGCCATGGGCTCGACCCCTCGGCCGGTGGTCCAGTACGTCTCGTAGACGCGGTCCGCGTCGCGGAGGTAGCACGACTTCATGCCGAAGTGGCGGCCGGCGAGGAGCCGTTCGTGGGACTCGGCGGGTACGGAGTACCAGGGCATCTTCCAGCCCATGAAGCGGCGGTAGCGTTCGGACTCCTCGTAGGGGCCCTGGCAGAAGGCGGCGAAGGTGACGTCATGCTGGTGCAGATAGGACAGTTCGCGGACCTGGCCGGTGAAGAAGGTGCAGCCCTCGCACTGGTCGGCGGCGGGGCGGCCGTCATGCCACATGTGATACGACGCGAACAGCTGGGTACGGCCCTCGAAGACGTCGATCAGGGGAACTTGTCCGTTGCCTCCGACCAGCGGAGTCGACGGGTCGACCTCGGTCATGGGCAGCCGTCGCCGTGCGGCGGCGATCGCATCACCCTCCCGGGTGTGCGCCTTTTCCCTGGCGCGGAGGGTGTCGTGTGCGGCCAGCCACTCCGAGCGGGAGACGGCCGGCGGCGTGTTCGTAGCAGTCATGCCCGTACTGACCCGGCAGCCGACAGAAACTCATCGGCGGGGTCCGAACCGGCTGCTGTGCGCGCGCCATTGACACGGGCGCCGACGGCAGATCGGTGCGGGCACCGGCCGCGCGCTGATGGGCCCGCATGGGCCATCTCGGTGGACTGCACCGATCGTGGAAGTCCACCGAGATGGCCCAGTCGATCACATGTCGTCGATCCCACCACCGGCCACAACTTCCATTGCTGACCGGTGGGAACGGCCACAGCCGTTCCCACTCGGCATCTGTCGGATCGCCCCGCCCCCTGCCCGCAACATCGACCCGGGCACGAGCACGAGGGAGTCACATGAACCGCGGGACAAGTCCGATCCGTGGCGTCGTCGAGCCGTCAGCAGTGCCGTCAGCAGTGCTGTCAGCAGTAGAGGTTGGCTCCCGGCGTGACGCCGAGGATCGATGTGAAGCGCTGGTAGGCGTCCACGCGGCTCTGCACCTGTGCGGGGTTCCTGCCGTCGCACTCCAGCGAGCCGTTGATGCTGCGGATGGTCTGGCCGAAGCCGGCGCTGTTGACCATCGCGTTGTGGGGGGTCATGGTGCCGGGGCCCGACTGGGTGTTCCAGTACCAGAGGCCGGTCTTCCAGGCTACGGCCGAGTCGTTCTGGACGAGCCAGGGGTTGCCGAGCAGGTCGATGCCGAGCGCGTCACCCGCGGCCTTGTAGTTGAAGTTCCAGCTGAGCTGGATCGGGCCGCGCCCGTAGTACGCCGCCTGGCCGGCCGGGCAGCCGTAGGACTGGCTCCAGTCGCAGTAGGTGGGGTAGTTGGCGGTGTT
This sequence comes from Streptomyces sp. NPDC005784, assembly GCF_042871525.1. Classification (NCBI taxonomy): domain Bacteria; kingdom Bacillati; phylum Actinomycetota; class Actinomycetes; order Kitasatosporales; family Streptomycetaceae; genus Streptomyces; species Streptomyces sp. NPDC005784. The sequence continues at coordinate 117,903 of NZ_JBIAIQ010000027.1, read as the reverse complement.
CTGCTCCACCAGGTAGACGAGTCCGCCGGTCTCGTGGTTGACGTTCGCGAGGAACGCCGCGGCCTCCTGCTTCCTGACCGTGTCGCTGCCGCTGTTCGCGAATCCGGGGTAGGAACTCAGTGCGGCCTTGAGGCCGTTGTAGGTGTAGAAGGAATTTCGGTTCGGGAACATCTGGTTGAACTGCGCCTCGCCCACGACGAAGCCGTCGGACGGGTTCGTCGAGCCGCCGTCGCAGGCGTAGGGCTCCCAGTACCAGGTGCTGATGACGGGGTCGTAGCCCGGGTTGTCGTGCTCGGCGATGTAGGCCTTGCCGTCTGTGTACCGGACGATGTTGCCGGTGGCGTAGGACTTTCCTGCCACCCAGTTCGGGTAACTCGAACAGGATGCGGCGGACGCGCTCGCGGCCGGCAGTAGCGCCGGTGCGGAGGCTCCGATCAGAATCGCGGCCAGGAGGGAAGCGGCGCGGCGTTGTGACACAGGATCAGTCCTTTGCGGAGCAAGGCAGCGCCGGAGGCAGGCAGAGCCGTGCGCGTACGCCGACGGAGGGCCGACGCCGCGGAGTCCGGGCGGCCGCGGTGGGGGGTGTGGGGCCACACTCAACCGCTTTGGTCTGTACCAGTCAAGGGTGTAGACCAGTCAGTGCCCGGCGACGGTGGCAGGAAAGTGCCGTGGGCCGGGCGGGGGCTGAGCATCACGGCCGGTCCGCCGTGACCCGGGCGCCCGGACGCAGATCGCGTCCAAGTCCTTCGCTTGCCCGCACCGCCACCGCACCTGCCCTCGACCGGGCGGCTCGGAGACCGCTCCACGGACTGTGCGCCGATCGGGCCGCGCGCCGGTCGAAGAAGCCAAGTCTTGAATACGTGGCACGACACGGGCCGGTCCAGCCGTCGGGGTCCGAAGGCGTCGGGCGATCGGACGCGGCACAGGAGGTGCAAGGTGGTGCTCCGCCGTGCCGGACACCCGAACTTCCTTCATTTCGGCTTCAGTTGTTGACGTCTGGAACGTGTGGGGATACAACCCGGAGAGAGCGCTCTCCGTCTGCTGTTGCTCCGCCCCCACACACGCCGACTCGGCACGAGGAGACTCCACATGCAGTCCTTGACCAGCGCCCTTCCCGACAGACCGCCGGGTATGACCGCACGGGCCCGTACGGCTCTCGGTCTGGTCGTCGTCCTGCTCGCCGCCTGCGTCGCCGTCCTGACCCCGTCCCCCGCGCAAGCCGCCGACCAGTTGCTCTCCCAGGGACGACCCGCCACGGCATCGTCGGTCGAGAACGGCTCCTTCCCGGCAGGGGCCGCGGTCGACGGCAATACCGGCACCCGGTGGTCCTCGGCCTTCTCCGACCCGCAATGGCTGCGTGTCGACCTCGGGTCCGTCCAGCAGCTCACCCGCGTCACCCTGAACTGGGAGGCCGCCTACGCCACGGCCTTCCAGATCCAGACCTCCGCCGACGCGAACACCTGGGCCACGGCGTTCTCCACGACGACCGGCACCGGTGGCACCCAGAACATCAACATCACCGGCAGCGGCAGATACGTGCGCATCCTCGGAACGGCGCGAGCCACCCCCTACGGCTACTCCCTGTGGGAGTTCCAGGTGTACGGGCCCGGAAGCACCACCCCGCCCGACGCCTTCTGGGGCACGACCAGTGACATACCCGCCGCGAACAACGCCGTCGAAGTGAAGATCCTCAACCGCACCAACGGCAAGTACCCCGACAGCCAGGTGTACTGGAGCTTCAACGGACAGGTCCACTCCATAGCCGAGCAGCCGTACCTCGACATGCCGGCGAACTCCGCGGGCCGCATGTACTTCTACCTCGGTTCGCCGAACGGTCCCTACTACGACTTCATCGAGTTCACCGTCGGCAACAACGTCTTCAACGGCAACACCACCAGGGTCGACGCCTTCGGCCTCAAACTGGCCATGCGCCTGCACACCAAGGACGGGTACGACGCCGAGGTCGGTGAGAACCGGCAGACCTTCGCCGAGGACCGCACGACCACCTTCCAGCGGTTCACCGCCGCTGTTCCCGACCAGTTCAAGGTGCTCGCCCAGAGCCAGGCCCCGTACCGCATCATCGCGCCCGGCAGCGACCCGAGCTTCCGGGCGGGCGGCGCCAACGCGAACTACTTCACCGCCTACGCCCAGTCCGTGGGCGTCAGCGCCGCCACCTCCGACATCTTCGGCTGCGCTGCGGCTCTCGCGGGCAACCCCGACATGTGCGCCGCCCTCAACCGCCATGTGGCCACCCTTCCGGCCTCCCAACAGGGCGACCCGGCCCAGTACTACAAGGCGGCGCCCGCGAACTACTACGCCAAGTTCTGGCACGACAACGCCATCAACAACCTCGCCTACGGCTTCCCCTACGACGACGTGGCGGGTCAGTCCTCCTTCATCTCCCACGGCAACCCGCAGTGGCTGCTGGTCGCCGTGGGCTGGTAGCCGCGTCCCGGGCCCCCGGGGGCCGTGCCGGCTCGGCACCGTCGTGTCGGGGAAGGGGATCGATCACGACGCCGGGATCGAGGATCCCGGACGGGTCCGGCACGGCCTTGCCCGCCCGCAGGGCGGCGGCGAAGAGGTCGGGGCGCTGCCGGTCGTACCAAGGCCGGTGGTCCCGGCCCACCGCGTGGTGGTGGGTCTCTGGTGATGCTGCCGGGTCAGACCGGCTTCTGACAGGTCACCTCGCCGGGGAGGTGCCGCCCCGCAACGCGCGAACGTCACCTCGCCGGGGAAGGTGCCGCCCCGCAACGCGCGAACCGTCACCTCGTGCGGCCCCGGCTTGTGCGCCTTCAGCCCGAAGAGCGGACCGTGCGGGTCCCGGCCGGGCGGGGCGGCGCGTCCGGGGCCGCCAGGGTGACATCACTCGCCGAACAGAGCCGGGATCTCCGCGAGGGCCGAGTCGTTCTCGTTGAGCGGCCGCCGGGCGGTGAGTGCGGCCGCGTCGTCCACCGGTGTGCCTGCTGCGGTGAGGACGGTCCGTGCCTGTTCGGCGGGAAGTGAGTTGAACCACCGCAGGGCGAGAGCGCGCCGCGCCGCGGTGTCGACCGAACCGAGGGCGCGCAGGCGCGAGATTCCTCCGTCGGGGAACACGTCGAGGCGCACGTGGGTGACTTCTTCGGTGCCGGTGACGTCGAAGTAGTGCCTGGTGTCGGGCTGGAGCCTGGTGTCGGGCAGCAGGGGGAACCAGGCGGACGAGTCAGGCTCCGGCGTCGTCTCGGCGTTGGCCCCGTACAAGGCGCAATTGTTCGAGGCGTTGTACTTGTAGTAGGAGGTGTCGACCTCGACCTGGCGCAGACGCCCGGGGGCAGCCAGCCGGACGACTGCCCAGTCGTGGCCCGGGCCGCGTCGGCGCTGGGTCTCCCAGCCGTCGCCCATGTGCCGGGCGAGTCCGGGCTGGTTGAGGACCTCGGCCGACGAGTAGAAGGTGTCGCTGCTGGCCTCCACCACGCCGCCCAGTTCGCGGGCGGCGAGGTCGGGGGTGAGGCCCTCGAAGCGGCGAGGGTCGGGAACGGCCTGTCCGCGGACCCGCAGCCGGGCCACGCCGCCGTCGGGGTAGACGGACAGCCTGAGGTGGGTGAAGCGGGTCTGCGCCGTCACGGTGAACTCGTTGTGGGAGTCGCCCTTGAGCGGGGAACGCGGGACGATCTCCTCCCAGGTGACGTCGGGTCCCGCGAGTTCCTCCGGCGAGGGGTAGCCCTCCACGCCGCAGGCTTCGATGCGGCACTCCGGGGGGTAGTTCCCGGTGAAGAAGCTGGTGTCCACGTCGATGGAGTGGATCACTCCGGGCGCTCCGAGGCGGATCAGGGCCCAGTCGTGTCCGGGAGTGCGCCTGCGGCGGGTCTCCCATCCGTCGACGATCTCACCCTTGTGGCCGTAGGAGCCGGGAGTGAAGTCGGCGGCTCCCGATACGAGCAGGTTCTCCTTCTCACCGAAGGACTCGTCGCTTGCAGCGATGACGCTGCCGCCGACGAGGCGCGATGCCAGGTCCGTCGAGGACGGATGATCGGTGGACATGAGGGATGGCCTCCACAGGTGGAACAGCCGCGCGGGAATCAGCCCGGCTGACGGTGATGTACAGGATGCGCGGGTCGGTTGCTCAACCCGTCGGCTCGGCCGGCGGGGGCGAGGGGCTCAGAGCGCCAGGCGCTTGGACAGCGGCCATCCGATGATCGTCTTGGACTCGGGTGCCGCGTAGGTGCTGACCTTGCTGGTGCTCAGGCCCAGGCCCACGATCGCCTCGGCCAGGCGGATTCCGGCGGCGACCGGGTCGACCACCGGTACGCCGAGGGCGTCGGTGATCGCTTTGTCGAGTCCGGCCATGCCGCCGCAGCCCAGGCAGATGACCTCGGCCCGGTCGTCCTCGACGGCTCGCCGTGCCTCTTCGACGATGGCGGCCATCCCGGCCTCGGGGTTCTGGTCGAACTCCAGCGTGCCCATGCCGACGGAGCGGACCGAGGCGCAGCGGTCGGCGAGTCCGGCGGTGAGAAGGCGGTCCTCGATCGATCCGATCGAGCGGGCGAGGGTGGTGACCACGGAGTAGCGGCGGCCGATCATCAGGGCGACGTGGGCCGACGCCTCGGCGATGTCGATGATGGGGACGTCGGTGAGCTCCTGGAGGCCTTCACGCCCGTGCTCGCCGAACCCGGCCATGACCACGGCGTCGTAGGGCTCGTCGTAGGTGGCGACGCGGTCCATGACCGCGACGGCGGACAGCAGGCTCTCGAAGTTGCAGTCGATGCCGTCGGCCCCGTAGAGCGGGGTGAGCGGCACGATCTCGGTTCCGGGCGAAGCGCAGTCCCGGGCGCTCTTGGCGATCGACTCGGTCATGGCTTCGGTGGTGTTCGGGTTGACGACCAGAATGCGCATCGGGCACTCCTTCACGATCGATGTTCGGGTGGGTGGACAGCGGCTAGCGGGCGACGCCGGGCGGGGTCAGCAGTTGCCCTCGGGGGCGGGAGAAATCGATGCGCCGACCCCGCAACCAGGTCTGGCGGACCGCGCCGTACAGTTCCCGTCCGGCGTAGGGGGTGATGGGCTGGCGGTGATGCAGGGCTGTCGGCTCGACGGTGAACTTCTCGTCGGGTGCCAGGAAGCACAGGTCGGCGTCGTAGCCGGGTGCGATCGCCCCCTTGTGGGAAAGCCCGACGAGCTCGGCCGGCTGCCGGGCCATCCAGTTGGCGACATCCGCGAGCGAGTGGCCGCGGCGCCGTGCCTCGGTCCATACGGCGGGCAGAGCGATCTGGAGGGAGGAGATGCCGCCGAACGCCTCGGCGAAGTCGCCCTTGTCCAGCGCCTTGTCTTCGATGGCACAGGGCGAGTGGTCCGAGACGATCATCGCGAGGGAGTCGGCGCGCAGGGCCGCCCACAGCCGGTCGGCGTTGGCCGCGTCCCGGATCGGCGGACAGACCTTGAACGAGGTGTCGCCGTCCGGCACTTCCACGGAAGTGAGGGTGAGGTAGTGCGGGCAGGTCTCGGCGGAGATCTTGAGCCCCTCGGCCCGCGCCTCGTGGATGAGATCGGCGGCGTGCGCGCTGGAGACATGGACGATGTGGCTGCGTCCACCGGTGGCGCGCGTCGCCTCGATCACCGCGCTCACCGCCAAGTCCTCGATGTGCGCGGGGTGTACGGCCAGGAAATCCTGGTAGGAGCGGCCGGGAACCAGCCGGATCGCGGCCATTTCGGCGGCGTCCTCGGCGTGGACCGCGAGGAAGCCGCCGAACTTCTTGAGCTCGGCCAGGGCCGCCTTCATCTCGTCGACGGAGACGGGCGGGAACTCGGGAAGGCCGGTGTTGGCGAGGAAGCACTTGAATCCGAGTACTCCCGCGCGGTGAAGCTCGCCCAGCTGAGGGATGTTGGAGGGGGTGACGCCGGCCCAGAAGCCGATGTCGACATGGCTCCGGTCGCTCGCCGCCTTCCGCTTGATCTCCAGGGCCGGTACGTCGACCGTCACCGGGAGACTGTCGAGTGGCATGTCGACCACCGTGGTGATGCCGCCCGCGGCCGCTGCCCGGGTGCCGGAGTCGAAGCCCTCCCAGGCGGACTGTCCCGGGTCCTGAAGGTGCACGTGGGTGTCGACCAGCCCGGGGAGTACCACCACGTCGGCTTCGACGCGGACTTCCTCCCGGGCCGGAACGGCTGCTTCGATGTCCTCGATGAACCGGATCCGCCCGTTCACGATGCCGATGCAGGCGGCTCGTTCCCCTTCGGAAGTCATCACGCGCTCGGCGCGAACGACCGTGTCCACTTGTTCCATGCCGGTTCCTCGTCCCTCGTCCGTACGTGTGTGTCTTGCTGGCCGGCTCAGGCGAGCTCGGGCACCGGATCCGACGCGACCTCGTGGCTGTCGTCCGGCGCCTCGGCGGGCTCCGGCTCGAACCGCGGGAAGCCGAGCAGGACCGTGGCGTTCGCCCGCTTGTGGACCAGGGCCACCCCGATGAAGTAGATGACCGCGCCGGTGAGCCACGCCTGCAGGGCCGGGAAGCCGATGTAGGTGTGCTGGAATCCGGACGTTCCCGGGATCAGGCCACCGGTGGCCGTGCCGACGACCGTGCCGGCGACCACCGCGACCACGCCCGGCCAGTTGGCCCGTGCGGTGTGCTTCCAGTGCGCGACGCGGTCCATGGGGCGGCGCAGCCCGAACACACGCGGCAGGACGAAGACGTCCATCGCCATGACGGTGCTCGCGGTAGGCACCGTGACGGCACCGATGCCGGTGACGATGTTGAACGTCTGCTGGAGGCTCGGCAGGATCAGGGTCAGGCCGGCCGCGATGGCGCGGGAGCGACCAGTACGCCTTCCCAGGGATCGGTCAGCTCCAGCTCAGTGACATCCACATGGCCCCCGTCGGTCCGCACCAACCTGTCGGCGCAGCCTGATCTGCGTTGCCATTCCTCGTGCGACGACCGCACCGACCCCGGCAATCTACCGGCCGTGTCCATCCTGAGGTCCCCAACGCAGGTGCTGCTGGAGCGGACCAGGCAACTCACCGCACGGTCGGCGACTGGCAGTTCAGTTTCGGCGGCGAAGCAGACCTCTACGACTCCGGCGCGCTCGACGACATCCTGCTCGTGGTGAGCCGGACAGGACAGGCTCCCGCCCGGGCACGCTGACCGCGGTCTCCGCCGCATCCATCGCCGAAGGTGCCGCAGTGCCGCACTACACCTGCGACTGCGGCACCGGCGGCATCGTCCAGGTCAGCCGCAGGACAGCAGGCCTGCTTTCTGCTTGGCGGTGAGGACGCGATGGACGCTCTGTTCCACTTGCCAGCGGAAGCTCTCGCTCTGCGTCATCCGATTCTGTACCGCCGTGGTCATGTCCGGGATCAGGTTCGGTTCGACGGTCAGGACCAAGTCACCGCCGGCCGACAGGAACTTGACCGCGCGGTCGCCCGGGGACACGGCCTTGACCGCCACCGCGTTCCCGAGGTCGTCCGAAATGACCACGCCCTTGAAGCCCATCTCCTTGCGGAGAAGCGTCTGGATCACCGTCGAGGAGAACGCGGCCCGGTTGTTCGGGTCGATCTTGCTGTAGGTGGCGGAGGAGATCATGACGACCGGAGCGCCGGCCTCGACGCCGGACTTGAACGTTGTGACGCTCGAGCTGTCGCTCGTTGTCACGGTGTCCACGACGTTGGCTGTGGTGTCGGTGTTATCGACGACGCTGCCGAGTCCGGGGAAGTGCTTGAGCGTGGCCAGCACCCCGGACTGGGCGGAGCCCGCGAGGAACGCGTCACTGTGGGGAGCCACCGTGTCAGCGGTGTACCCGAACTCGCGGTCGTACCGACCGATCGGAGCGTTGGCCGTGCCCAGGCTGGCCGGTACGACATCCGCGACGGGCGCGAGGTTCAGGTTCACACCGGCCGACTTGAGCTCCTTGGCCCACACGGCGGCTTCACTGCGCAGTTCGTCCGTCGTCCAGCTCCCCTGAGTCAGGGCAGTCGGGATGGTCGAGAACCCGGGGCCGGAGAGCACCTGTACCTTTCCACCCTCCTGGTCGGTCGAGATGAGGAGGCCCACACGGCTTCCTGCCGCGCTGTCCGCGTTCGCCTGAAGACCGTCGACCAGGGTCTTCGTCGCCGTCGTCCCGGCGTTGCTCCGCCCGGCCAGGAACACCGAGCCGACGTGGTACTGGCGCATGAGCTGGATCCGCTTGCTGTCCGGAGCGGACGGCGTGACCGATCCCATGAAGAGCTGACCGACCCGCTGTGCGGCCGTCATCGCCCTGAAGGTCCTGTCGGCGCACGTGGCCGCCGCGAACCTGGCCTTCGGGGCGGACGTGTTGACCGGGGAGGCCTGGGAGACCTCCACGCCGACCACTCCGGCCGCCGCCAACGCCAGTGCCAGCGAAGACGCGAGCCAGACAGGACGATTGGTGCCGGCCCGATGGGCGGGTGAAGGGTGCGATGCCATGAAGACGCTCCGAGTGTGCCTGCTGCGGGCCGTTCGTATCTTGAACGGGTAGTCAGTTTCCCGGGTTCATGGTACCCGCACGCATATCCGCCGGACGGGGGGCGTGCACCGACGGGTTTTTGGTGTACCGATGGGCTTTTGAGGGTCCTGTGCGCGGGTCTGTGCGGGGTTGGGAGGGAGCGGGGCCGCGCCGCACGCGGCCCCGCAGGTGACGCGATTGAGGGAGGTCAGCGGTCCTGGGCGAGCGCGTACAACTCGCCCAGGAGACTCCCCTCGGTTGCGACGAGGGCGTCGAAGGTGCCCTCTTCGCGGATGCGTCCGTGATCGAGGACGATGACGCGGTCGGCCATCCGCACGTTGTCCAGGCGGTGTGTGACGACCACCGTGATGCGGTCCGGAGCCATCTCGCGGAGCTTGCGGAAGATCAGGTGCTCGCCACGGGCGTCCATCTCGCTGGTCGGTTCGTCCAGGACGAGCACGGCCGGCTCGCGGTACATCGCTCGCGCGCAGGCCAGGCGCTGCCACTGCCCGCCGGACAGTTCGTGTCCGCCCCACACCGATCGGGCCAGCAGGGTGTCGAGCCGGTCCGGGAGTCCCTGGAGGACCTCGGTCATGCCGACGCGGTCCGCGGCGTCCCAGACGCGTTCGTCGGTGTGCTCACGGGGCTGGCCGAGAGTGATGTTCTCCCTGGCGCGGAGCGGCCAGTGTCCGTTCTTCTGGGGGACGAGGCCGACATGTCGCCATACCGATTCCGCGTCGGCGGTGGCGAGGTCGACGTCGTCCCATCGCACGGTTCCGCCGGTCGGCACGGTCAGTCCGGTGAGCATACGGATCAGGGTCGACTTGCCCGCGCCGTTCTCACCGACCAGGGCGACCACCTCCCCGCGGTCGAGGGTGAGGGTGATCGGGTGCAGGGCGGGGGTGTCCTTGTCCGGGTAGGTGAACTCGGCCTCGCACAGGCGGATTTGCTGTGGTGCCTTGGCCTGGGTGGTGCCGCGGGCGGTGGTCATCGCGCGGACTTCGTCGATGAACGTGTAGTAGTCGCTGAGGTAGAGGCCGTGGTGGAACATCACCGCGCCGTACCGCACGATCGAGTTGAGGGCGCGTCCTGCCGTCTGCGAGGCGACGATGGCCGTGCCGGCGATCGCGGTGGACATGGCCCCCGAGAGGGCGAGCGCGGCCAGGGCGGCCCACATGCCGAGCGTGAACAGGCCCGCGAGGGATGCCGCGAGCAGCGTCACCAGCAGGTACGGGCGGGCTCCCTCGAGCTCGCGTCCCTCGACCCGGTCGCACATCGCCCTGTACCAGGAACGCAGGTAGGGGCGCATGGTGTTGGCGCGCAGTTCGTCGGCGAGCTCGGAGGTGGTGAGCCACCAGCGCATCATGCCGCGCACATTGCGGGCGGAGAGGGTGCGGTCGTGGACTCGGTAGTCGATGCGCGCGGCGATCACTCCGCCGAGGCCCCGGGGGATGACCGACAGCAGCAGCACGCCCAGGAGCAGCGGGTGGAGTGAGGTGAGGACGGTTGCTGCGGACACCAACTGCACGAAGGCGTTGGTGAGCGTCTTGGCGTCGTCCGCGAGGTCGACCGCGCGCAGGGCGCCGATCTCCGCGGCCTGGCTTCGGTCGGTGAACCCTTCCGTGTCGTAGGCGGACAGTTCGGCTTTCATGTGGAGGTCGACCAGTGTGAGGTCGGCGGCGGAGGCGATCTTCGGGTTCAGCCGGCGAGTGGCCCAGTCCGCGAGGATCCACATCGCGGCGCCCGTCGCCATCGCGACGACCGCGACGGTCAGCGCCGGCCACGCCTGCCAGAGTCCTGTCCGGGCGTCGGAGGTGGTGAGGTGGGGCAGCGCCTCTGAGACGGCGGTGAGCATGACGGCCGTGCCGAGGCCGGACAGCAGCTGGCACAGGAGGATCGTGATCGTCATGTGCCGGTCGACGGACCAGGCCAGCCGGGCCGACTGGGCGAGCGCCATCGGGATCCGGCGGGCCATGTCCCACAAGGTGGCGTCGTCCATGGCCCGGCGGTGCTTGCGCCCGTTGTAGTCGAGCTCGGGGGGCGCCGAGGGCTGCGGATCCGCCGAGCGCGCGGCGGGAACGGCAGCCGTGTCACTTGGCGCGGACAGGACCTGCGGCACGGTGGCCGCCGGGCGTCGGGTGCCGATGCGGGGCAGCTTCACGCGAACACCCCCGTCGTCAGCCGGTCCAGGGTGCGCCGACCGCGCGCGGTGACGCATTGATCGTCGTACGCCTCGCCCCGGACGAGGGCACTCACCGCGTCCAGCGCGGCCAGTGCCTTCAAGACGTGGCGCTCCTCTCGCGTCAGGTCGCGCCCGTATCCGCGGAGGCAGGCGGTGCGCAGCCGCGGCCTGTCGGCCCACACCCCGCAGGCCAGCGGGACGAACTCCTGGACGACGGGGGCGAATCGGGACCGTTCGAAGTCGATCCACGCAGCGTGCCCGGACCAGAGCAGGTTCCTTGGCCAGGCGTCGCCGTGAATGAACCCGAGCGGCAGCGGCCCCACCATGAGCAGTTGGGCCGCCAGGTCCCGCACGAGCCTGCGCTCCGCCGGTGTCAGCCGGTCCCCGGCCTGGTCCAGGTGCTTGTCCGCGCCCTCCGCCGCCGCGTGCAGCGATGCTTCGGCCTCGACGCGCCAGTGGCCGGCCAGGTCGCCGGCCGCGTGAAGTCGGGCCAGGAGGAGACCGCCCTGCCGGTGTGCCTCGTACTCCTCGGCCGCCGTCAGCAGGAGTTCCTTCACCGGGCGGCCGGGCACGGCGGTCGTCAGCAGCGCCAGGTACTCGGCGCTGGACGCACGCAGTTGGGGCGCGCGGCCGCCTCCCAGGGCTGGCGTCGCGTGCCGGAGGGCGAACGTCTCCCGTTCGTACATCCGCGCGTGTGGGGAGACCTTCAGGTAGAACCGGCAGCCGTCGGCGCGCACGAGCTCCCAGACCCGGGAGTTCTCCCGCGGGTGCGAGGCGTCCCGGACGTCGTCGACACCCCCGATCTCATGCTCGGCCCAGCCGCGCAGCGCCGTGGGAAGAGTCTTCGCGTCGGTCATGCCCCCCACCTCGGTGACGGTCGTGATGCGGAGGCGAACGGGGCACGGCGCGCGTCCGCCGGGCGCCGGAGCATGGCGGGCCCGACGGGCCGAGCAGGAGGATTTTCGAACGCGGGGTGGGCGGCGGGAAGAAGGCGTACGGGATTCACGAATTTCTCCTCGGTTGGCGGATCGGGTGGAGCACCCGGACAACTTCGCTGATCACGGGGCCGATACGGGGTGGACCGGGTGACTGGTCGAGCGCAAGTTCGACGCGGGGTGCAGCGGGCAAGTGCGATCGGCTTGAGCGCCCGGCCCCTGCCCGTTCGATTCACTGGGCAGGGGGACACTGGCGACGCTGTAACCCGAGCGGGGGATTGCGTGAGGGCGTCGAGAGCACCTGTCTCCTCGGTCGGTCGTGGATGGGCCGTGGGACGGAACCCTCGGGCACGACACTGACAATCGGGCGGGTGGGGTGCCGGGATCCGGACAATCCGAGCGGCCGTTCCGGGCGCGACCGAAGGCCTTCGATCCGGCCGGATCGCCTGGGACGGAGCCGGGAGAAAGGATTCTCGAACTGGGCGGCGCAGTCCCGAGGTTGAGCGGTCGGAGACATGGCTTGATCTGCCCGCAGGGTGGTGCCGACCGGGTCGCGGTCCGGCATGGCGGACCGTCAACGGGCACATCGGCGGCTATCGTCAGCACCTTCGACGCCGGGCCTTTACGAGGGTGGAGTTCGCGGAACGCGTGCCGCACCGGGCCGGGGCGTCGATACGTTCGCCGGTGTGGCCGGCGAGTACTCCGTGACACTGCTCGGCCGTGAGCCGTGCCTGCGGGAAGGTGACGAAGAAGCGCAGTACGGCCATTCCCGCCCGTGACTTGAGCGTGCTGGGGCGCCCGCAGGAAGGCGGTCCGGCCGACGTCCCCGCCGCGCTACGCCGAGAGCGCGCCCGCATCCGCAGCGAGGTCGCCGCCGCCTGAGTGTGTGCGACCTGCAGTGCGTAATCCGAAGCGGTCGGAATTCGACCTTGAATCCGAGGGGGGCCCGGTGGATCAGGAGCGGATCAGGAACGGTACGTCGCAGAACCGAACCAGGAACTGCACCCTGGGAATTACCGCCGGGAGCGGTACAACGACACGAACGGCGCTGTCCACGAGACGACGCACTACGACGCGCACGGCAACGCCTTCACCGAGAACCACCAGCTCGGCCCCGCCGAGCGGTATGGGTACAACTATGTGGGGGCGGCCTCCCCCGAGCGGGCGGAGCTCACGCGCGGTCCTGGGCTCAGCCTCCTGGCTGTTCGACGGCGGCGGAGGGGCGTGGATGACGGTCGTGGGCACCCCTGTCGTGCTCGGCGTCCGGTACGGAATGACCCTGCGGGACGAGGCACGCCCGCGTCGTGACGACACCGGACTCGCGTAGTCGGTTGCGTCAGGACCCGGACCGTGGGGTCACCGACCTCGTGCCCGGGGCCTCTGGCGCCACCGCCACCCGGAGGCCCGTGGCCGTGTCGCAGCACTGCGAAAGACATGGCGGGGGGAGCCGCGCCGGAGGCCGTGCTACTCAGCCACCGCGCCGGACCATTTCCTCGGTGCCGCCCTCCTCGGCACCGCGCTGGACGGTCTCCACGGCCCGCTCCGGCTCGGGGTGTGCTTGGCGTACCCGCAGGTCGGCGACGGCCAGCAGCAGCGCGATCACGCTCATGCCGACGGCGGTGAGCAGCCCGAGCTGAATGGCCGTGACGGAGTGACCGTGGTCGGTCTCATGCGCGAAGTACACCGCGCCCACCACGGCGATCCCGGCGGCCGAGCCGATACGCTGCCCCGTCTGCAGCACCCCGCCGGCCGCACCGGCACGCTGCACGGGCACGCGGGTGAGGGTGAGCGTCGTGTTGGGGGAGACCGTGAGGCCCGAGCCGATCCCGGCGATGACCATCGGCAGGGCCGTGGCCCACCCGACACTCTGCAGGGGTACCAGCTGCACCGCAACGATCACCCCGAGCAGCCCCACCACCACCGCGACGAGGCCGAAGACGACCAGCTTGCGGCCGTGGCGCATCACCAGCCGGCCCCCGATGGCGGCGCCGACCGCCGAGGCGGCGGCGAAGGGCAGCACCGAGACACCGGCTGCCAGCGCGCTGTATCCGGCCGTGTTCTGCAGGAACAGCGAGTAGACGAAGAAGACCGTGGTGAAGCCCGCGAAGTAGGTCAGGCTGATCAGGGAGCCGAGCGTGAAGGAGCGCAGGGAGAACAGGTTCAGATCGACCAGCGGAGCCTGCCCGCGCCGGCCCTGCCGTCGCTCCCACGCCCAGAACGCGGCCAGCAGCAGCGCGGCCACCGGCAGAAGCGCCCACTTCAGCCGCCCCGTCCACTGCTGCTCCTGCACCAGCGGCAGCGTGAGCGCGAGCACGGCGGCGCCGAGGAGCAGCACGCCGAACAGGTCGAACTCCTCCCGCTTGCCCGTCGACGCCGGGAACCGGGGCAGCAGCCGCAGTCCCGCGGCGAGCGCGGCCACCCCGATGGGCAGGTTGACGAAGAACACCCAGCGCCAGCCGTCGTCGGTGCCCACGGCATCGATCAGCACACCGCCCACCAGCGGGCCCGCCGCCGTCGAGATCCCGATGACACTGCCCAGCAGGCCGAAGGCCTTGGCCCGCTCGGCACCCTGGAACATCTGCTGGATCAGCCCCGAGGTCTGCGGGGCGACCATGCCCGCCGCCGTGCCCTGGATCAGCCGGAACAGCACCAGCCAGGAGGCACTGGGAGCGAGGCCGCACGCCCCCGAGGCGAGCGTGAACAAGGCCAGCCCCAGCAGGAAGGCCTGGCGCCGCCCGCGCATGTCGCCCAGCCGGCCCGCCGGGACGAGCACCAGCCCGAAGGTCAGGGCATACCCGGAGACCACCCAGGACTGGGCGGCCTCCGAGGCGCCCAGTCCGTGCTCCATCGAGGGCAGCGCCACGTTCACGATCGAGGTGTCGAGCAGCGAGATGAAGCCCGCCGTCAGACAGACGGCGAGCGCCTTCCACCGCCGGGTGTCGGGGGCGGGCCGGGCTTGGACAGTGGTCATGGGGTCACGCTAAGCAGCCGCCTCGCCCAACGCATGGAAGGAGCCCTTCCGCGCGCGTCGCAGCCGTCAGGCCTCGTCCGAGATCTTTTGCTCCGCACACGCCCCCGCACCCCGTCCTCCTGCCCGAGCACTTCTCGCGCCACCCGCGGTACAGGGGGGTACGGAGTCGCCGGTCCTGGCGGCGCTCACGATGAAGACCGCCAGGTCCCGGCCGGTCGAGGCCCGATGGCGGGTGCAGTTCGGCGGTCTCCGCCCTGGTGAGAACCTCGCCGTCAACGGCCCACAGGCGCGGCAGGGTCGCGCCGAGTTTGTGGCGGCTGTCGCGGGCGCTCCGTAATTCGGCCTCCCGCGACGCTGTGCACGAAGATGGACGGAGCCCGTGGGCCGGGGGACTCCGTGTTGGCCGAAGGAGAACGCGATCAGGACCACTGGAGGGCGAACAGGCCCGGATCCGGATCCCGATCCCATCCGACGGACGACTACTTGCCGGGCTTCTGGCGGACCTCGACCTCCTTGAAGGCGCCGCTCACCGGCTCCTCCTTGATGTGGTCGGTGATGGAAAGTAGCCTCAGCACATTGCCCGCGAACAGTTCATGAAAAATGATGCAACTTGCTTTGCACGCAGCTGACTTGGCGTGCCGCGCGGGTGCTGTCCCGGCCCGGCGGACGGGCGGAATGCCGGAGGAGCATGACGGTCCACGAGCGGTCGAGGGCTCCTCGGACTCGTGATCCGGTAAGGCGCCGCACCTACCGCTGAACGCACCTGGCCCCGCTCGACCGAGGAAGCCCCAGCGACCACGAGGAATGGCAGCGATGGCCGACGACGACGTCGAACTGCACGGTCCGGCGACCTGGGAGGGACCGCCACGCCGGTACGGGCCCGTGGCCCGGGTCGCCGTACTCTCCGACGTGCACGCCAACATCCCCGCCCTCGACGCGGTGCTCGCCGAACCGGACGTCGCCGCGGCCGATCTCGTCGTGCTCTGCGGCGATCTGACCTGGGGGCCGCAGCCGCAGGAGACGTACGAACGCATCGTCGCGCTGGGCGGGCGCGCCCTGTGCGTACGCGGCAACGGCGACCGCTACGCCGCCCAGATCGGCACGGCCGCGCGGGTCGCGGACACCCCGCGCCAATCGTGGATCGCCGCACACCATTCGCCCGAGGCCATCCGCTTCCTGGACCGCCTCCCCTTCGGGGTCGTCGTCGAGATCGACGGGCTCGGACCGGTGCACTTCTGCCACGGTTCGCCGCGCAGCGACCACGAGTTGGTCACGCCGGGGACACCGCCCGAGCGGTTCGCGGACCTGTCGGCGGCCATCGAAGCGCGGGTCCTGGTCACCGGACACGCGCACCTCCAGTTCGACCGCGCGGTGGCGGGCCTGCGCAGCGTGAACCCGGGCAGCGTCGGGCTGCCGTACCACACGGGCGAACCGGGAACCGCGTACTGGGCGCTGCTGGGCCCCGATGTCCGGCTCAGGACCACCCGCTACGACGTCGCGGACGCCGTCGCGTGCGCCCGCCGCGCCGCCGACCCGGACGCGGAGCGTTACGCGGACACCTTGTTGAACGCACCCGATCCGGAGCAGATCGTCGTAGAGGCGGAGGACCGGATCTTCGTCAACTGACCGCGCGCGCCCATCACCTGGCGTTCGTGCGATCCGAGCGCGTCGCTCTGCGTGCATCAGGTAACCCCGGGCGCTGTGCTGTGCGGTGGGCGAGGTGGGCCTCGCGCGGTTCCTCCCACGCCGAGCGTTCCTCGACCACCGGCAGTCCGTTGGCCGCATTCCCGCCTACGCCTCCGGCCTTGCGACGTCCTCGTCGCGGGAGACGGGGAGGACGCGTTCGTCGTCGAGCGGGTCGGCGAGCGGGGTGTCGACGCCCGACCGCTCGCGCAACTCCGCAGCGTGGCCAATGTCGTGGGGCCACACGGCGGCGGCCAAGAAACCGTGCCGGCGCCTCGGATGGCCCCAAACGAGCCTCGAACGGGCGGTCCACAGACCGAGCTTGGGGGAGTGTCAGGTCCATCATGCCTGCTCGAAGGCCGGTTGCGGTAGGACGGAGCGCACGTCCGTTCGGGCTTGTCGCAGGTGGTGGTCCGCCCGCAGACTCGTCGTCATCCACTCTCCGGCGTTCGTGTCGGCAGCCGTTCCCGGCTGCCGGCGCGTTCGCTGTGCTGTCCCGTCGTGGGACGGGCGCGGGTCGGGAGTAAGGGAACGAAGGGGGATCGGTGGATCAGGACATGGCCGTACTGGCGAGGGTCAAGCTGCTCAGTGCCAACCGACGGGTGGTGCGCGGTGCGGAGGGGCTGTGGATCTACCGCCTCCTGACACAGGTCGAGCCGGAGGCGTACGGGTCCAAGCTGGCCTACGTCCTGGTGGAGGCCAGCGCTTCGCCCCTGGTACGGGAGTTGCCTGAGCGACGGCTGGCCCTGTTGGACGAGGCGGTGACAGTGGCGACGGCCCTCGGTGCGTCGAACCCCTACCGGGCGAAGGTGCTGGCGAGGGCACTGGCCGCCAGGCGGCGGGAGTTGGAGGGTCGCTCGGCGACGTAAACGGCGTCACGGAGGACCCGGGTGGCCAAGTCCCTTACATGTCGTAGGGGGCTCGCAGCCGGGCCTTGTCCGAGCTGCCAAGCAGGGGTGTGAGGGAGATCGTGCTCCCTCACACCCCTGACGGGCCCTGAGTTCTGCCTGTTTCAGCTCTAGTTCTGGTAGACCTTGTCGGTGCCCGGGCCGCCGGAGAGTGTGTCGGTGCCCGTGCCGCCGTGCAGCAGGTCGTTGCCGCTGTTGCCGTAGATCTTGTCGTTGCCGCTGTCGCCGTACAGCTTGTCGTTGCCCTTGCCGCCGTAGACGAGGTCGGCACCGGAGCCGCCGTGGATGACGTCGTTGCCGTCGTCCCCGTACATGCCGAAGTCCTGCCCCGAGGCGGTGCCCGTGAGGGTGTCGTTGCCGGGACCGCCGTGGCACGCGGCGTCGCAGTTGGTGATCGTGTCGTTGCCCGCGCCGCCGAACGGGCCAACGGCCCAGACGCCTCCGCCGCCGTCGAGGCGGTCGTTGCCGTCGTCCCCGTAGAACACGGCGGCGCGGCTGCCCTTGAGGACGTCGTTGCCCTTGCCGCCGTGGATCGAGGTGTACGCGGAGCCGGTGACTGTCGCGGTGTCGTTGCCGTCACCGAGGTCGACGTCGTAGTCGTCCGAGTCGTCGGAACCCAGAGGGATGGCCACCGTGCACTCGGCGACCTTGTGGTCGGTCGCCGACGGGTAGCTGCACGCGTTCGTGGAGAGGGTGATGTCGAACTTGTCGCGGAAGGTCAGGAGGTAGTCCTCACCGAACTGTGAGGGGTCGACGTCGACGACCTTCGCGGTGACCGTCAGGTTGTTGGCCTGTCCGGCGCCGGCCTCGTACCAGAGCTCGCCGTCGGCGTGGACGAGAGAGGCCGAACTCGCCGTGGCCGCCTGGGCGATGGACGCGGCGTACACGCCTCCGCCGAGGGCCAGAGCGAGAGAGGCGGTGGAGGCAATAGTCCTTATCGTGCGCATGCAGAAGTAACCCTTCGCGGAATCAGTGATGTTCAGGCCTGACGAAGAAAGGCGCCGGTGAATTCGTCGTCACCGCTGCCGCTGTCGTCACGGCGGTCAGCGGTCAGCGATCGGCAATCGAGTCGTGAACCCGCGCCTGTGTGCGGGGTTGTTGTTTCCGATCACACGTTTAGACACCGCACCCCGGGCGGGGGTTGTACCGGAATTACCTCAGTTCTCGCAAGTAACCTTGATTTTCCTGCCGTTAACCCGCGGGATGCCGGCATGTGGTCTTTTCGTCGCCTCTCCCCAGGGGCTGAGGTGGCGGAATGCTGATCGGGGCGTGGGCGGGGCCGCCTCCCTGCGAACATCTGCCCTGTGTCAGCAGCGGAAGTTCCCGCCGGCTCTTCCCCGGCCGCCGGCCCGGGCAGCCGATGAATTCGGTCAGCCTCCGAGTCCATATGTCTGTCTGAGTACTTCGAAATTCCAGTTCGCAGCCAAGCTGTGACAGCTGACAGCTGACAGCTGACGAGGGAGTTGCTGTTCCGTGAGCGTGACACGGTGACGGGAGCCCGCGACGCGGCCCATGCCTGTCATGTGGGGTGGCTCCGGTGTTGGGCTCGGGCGCTTCTATTGTTTCCCTGTGATCGCCCGGGGCGGCCCCGGGCGAGGTGGGGGTAAGCAGTGGAAAAGACGTGGTTTGAAGCGGTGTTCCGCAGGAGAGCGCATCCGGTGTTGCGCGTACTGGGCAACCTGGTGGGCGGCATGATCCAGGTCTGGTGGGTGATCTACGTGATCACCCGGTTCCACGGTGTGTGGCGGTGGCCGGCCGCCGCTATGGGTCTCCTGGCGTTGGTCTTCGCAGGCCGGGGCGTGGCCGTGGCGGTGCAGGATCTCCTGCGGCGCGGTGCCGCGCCGTCGCCGGAGTGACGCGGCCGGCGCGAGGGCTTCACCTCGAACAAGAAGAATCGCTCACGCGTCGTCCCCTTCGGTGCTTCTGGCCGTGCTCGCGCTGTCCGGGACCGGGTGCGGCCTGGGGCCGACGGACCCGGCGAACCCACCCCTGTTCGGCGCTCGCACGGACGGGGGGACGGTCATCATCAAGATCCCCCTCTGTGTCACGGGACGACATACGGCGCGTGGAGGTCACCGACCCAGATCGACGCGCAACTCCACTGCGGGACAGCAAGTGAGAGACGGATTTACTAAGGCAGGTTGATAAAGTAGCCTTAGTATATGAGTGCTGACCTGGATCCTGAAGGAGTCGCCTCGGCCCTGCTGGCGAGTCTCAGCGGGCTGGTGCGACGCGTACGCCAAGTACCGATCGACGGCGGACTCACGATGCCCGAGCGGACCGCTCTGTCGCGGCTGGACGGCTCGGGCCCCACCACCTCCTCGGCGCTGGCCCGGGAAGTGCAGATCACCGCACAGGCCATGGGGGCGACGCTCAGCGCGCTGCGGGTCCGTGGCCTGGTCGAACGCCGCTCCGATCCGAAGGACGGCAGGCGTGTCGTGCTGACCGTGACCGACGCCGGTCGGCAGGCGCTGAAGGACAAGCGCAACGCACGGACCGAGCTCATCGCACGGGCCCTGGCCAGCGGCTCGTTCACCCCGGCGGAGCTGGAGCAGCTGGCAGCGGCCGCGCCGTTGCTGGAGCGGCTGTCCCAGAACATCTGACGCCAACGCAAGCATGAGGAAGCCAAGTTGATGACGGATCCTCCCGGGACGCGCGTCGCGCGCCGCTCGGCCGGTGACGACCGGTACAAGTGGACGGCGCTGACGAACACGACCGCCGCGGTCCTCATGTCCGCGCTGGACGGTTCCATCGTGCTGATCGCCCTGCCGGCGATCTTCCGGGGCGTGCACCTGGACCCGCTGGCTCCGGGCAACATCGCCTACCTGCTCTGGATGATCATGGGGTACCGGCTGGTCCAAGCCGTCCTGGTGGTCACGGTGGGCCGGCTGGGAGACATGTACGGCCGGGTCCGGATCTACAACTCCGGGTTCGCCGTCTTCACCTTCGCCTCGATCCTGCTGTCCTTCGACCCCTTCGACGGCGGACACGGAGCGATGTGGCTGATCGCCTGGCGATTGGTGCAGGCCGTCGGCGGCTCGATGCTGACCGCGAACTCGGCCGCGATCCTGACCGACGCATTCCCCGAGGAGCAGCGCGGCTTCGCCCTGGGCATCAACCAGGTCGCCGGCCTGGGCGGGATGTTCATCGGCCTGGTCGCCGGTGGTCTGTTGTCGGCCTGGGACTGGCGGGCGGTGTTCTGGGTGAACGTACCCGTCGGCGTGTTCTTCACGCTGTGGGCCTACCGCACCCTGCGCGAGAGCGGTAACCGCGGCGGCGGCCGGATCGACTGGTGGGGCAACATCACGTTCGCGGTGGGGCTGAGCGCGGTCCTGATCGCGGTCACCCTCGGCCTGCAACCCTACGGCGGGCACACCATGGGCTGGACCGACCCGCTGGCCGACGGGCTGATCGTCGGTGGACTGGCCCTCCTGGCGGCGTTCGTCGCCATCGAGAACCGAGTCTGTGCGCCGATGATCCAACTGGGTCTCTTTCGCCTGCGAGCCTTCACCTTCGGCAACCTGGCGAGCCTGGCCATCTCGATCGGCCGCGGCGGGATGCAGTTCGTGCTGATCATCTGGCTGCAGGGCATCTGGCTTCCGTTGCACGGCTACGACTACGAGGCCACACCACTGTGGGCCGGCATCTTCATGCTGCCGCTGACCGCCGGGTTCCTCGCCGCCGGGCCCGTTTCCGGATACCTGTCCGACCGGCTCGGCTCCCGGGGGCTGGCCACCGGCGGCGCGGTGCTGTTCGGCGCCAGCTTCCTGGGCCTGATGCTCCTGCCGATCGACTTCAGCTACTGGATCTTCGCTGTGCTGATCGCGCTCAACGGGATAGCCAGCGGCATGTTCGCCTCCCCCAACTCCTCCTCGATCATGGGCAGCGTGCCCGCGCACCTGCGCGGTGTCGCCTCCGGCATGCGCGCCACCTTCCAGAACTCCGGCACCGCCGTTTCCATCGGTGTGTTCTTCTCCCTCATGATCGCCGGACTGGCCGGCAGTCTCCCGCACTCCCTCGCCGACGGACTGCAACAGCACGGCGTACCGGCTCACGTCGCCACCCACGTCGGCAGCCTGCCCCCGGTCTCGTCCCTGTTCGCCGCCCAACTGGGCGTCAACCCGATCCAGCACCTGCTCCAGCCCAGCGGCGCACTGACCCATCTGACGGCAGTGCAGCAACAGACGCTGACCGGACGCGAGTTCTTCCCGACCCTGATCGCCGGCCCCTTCCACTCCGGCCTGGTCATCGTGTTCGCCTTCGGCGCCACCCTCGCCTTCCTCGCCGCGATCGTCTCCCTCCTGCGCGGCACCGGCCCCGCCGCCAAGACCCGAGGACCGCAAACGACTGCCCCTGGAGACGCCCTCGCTCCCGCGACCGACGGCCGGGCCGCCGGCGGTTGAGACCACCAGGCCCCCGAGCCCGGCAATCAGCCGACATCCACAGGAGATGCAACCTTGGCACTGACAACGATCGACCCCACGTCCGCGCTCGTCGTGATCGACCTGCAGAAGGGCATCGTCTCGGCCCAGACCGACCCTTCGGTCACCGCCGTCGTCAAGCAGGCGACCCATTTGACGACCGAGTTCCGGCGGCACGGCCTGCCCGTGGTCCTGGTCAACGTCACCGGACGCGCGCCCGGCCGCACCGAGGCCGGACGGTCCGGCAGCGCCATCCCACCGCTCGCCGACTGGGCCGACCTCATCGACGAACTCGACGTCCGGCCGACCGACCACCTGATCACCAAGCGGCGGCGCAGCGCGTTCCACGACACCGGCCTCGACACTCTCCTGCGGGACCTGGGGGTCACCCAGATCGTGCTCGCCGGCCTCTCGACCGGCTCAGGCGTCGAGTCGACGGCACGCTCGGCCTCCGACTACGGCTACCACGTCGTCCTGGCCACCGACGCCATGAGCGACCCCGACCCCGATGCCCACCGGCACAGTGTCGAACGCGTCTTCCCCAAGCTCGGCGAGACCGCCACCACCGCCGAGGTCATCCACATGATCGAGGCAACACGATGACGCTGCTCGGCCGACTCCTGAACAACCGCAGAGCAGGCGAGACCGGCACAGCGTGGAACATGCCCAACCTGCAGGGCCCCGAGCTGCTGACCCTCACCAGCAAACACTTCAGCAACGGCGAGGGCATGCCGCTGGAGCACTGCGCGAAACACATCGGAGGCGACGACCTGTCCCCCCACCTGGCCTGGACCCCGCCGCCACCCGGCACCGCCCAACTCCTCTTGGTCGTCGAGGACATCGACGTCCCCATGGCCAAGCCCGCGGTGCACTGCGTCGCCCTGATCGACCCGGCATCCGGGCACCTCGGCCCCGGCGCCCTCAGCGCACGGGAACCAGCCACCGGAGTGCGGCTGCTGCGGTCCACCATCGGACGCGGGTACCACGGTCCCGCACCCATCAAGGGCCACGGGCCGCACCACTACATCTTCCAGCTGTTCGCCCTCTCAACCCCCGTGGACAGGATCCCCGGCTCAACGCCGGTGGACCGGGCACGGCCCCGCGTCCTCCTGCCCGCCATCACCGCACCCGTCCTCGACCGCGGCCGACTGACCGGCGTCTTCGAACGCTGACCCGAACCAGGCCCCGACACGGCACTGCCACGGGGCCCGGAACAGATCGCAGAGGGCCGTCGGCGGCGTGCGTCAGGTGGAGGCGGACTCTATGCCCTTCAGGATGTCCCGCTCCTCCTCACGTATCCGGTTCCGCTCCCGGACCTGCGCACAGAAGTTGCGCAGCGCTTCGGGGTCGGCGGCGGTCTCGCTGTCCACGACCGTGCGGGATCCGTCGCCGACCTCGACGATTGTCTGGTCCATGCGGCCGCTGTCGTGGATGGCCATGAAGGTCATCCACTCGTCGATGACGGCCGGAGTCAGGTCGATGTCCAGGCGACGCTCGGAGGAAGAATCGTCCGGGTCGATGGGTTCGGCTATTCCTGCGAGCACGGCGAAAGCAAGGACGCGCAGGGCCGCGTACTCCTTGGGATCCATTGGGTCTTCGAGCGTGTCGAGGTAGAGCTTGGCGAGTTCGTGGGCCTGGGGACCCGGCTCGGCACCGGCGCTCTCGTGGTCGTGCAAGGACGTTCGCTCTCGTCTCTTTGGTCATGCGCCGGGGCGCCTGCGGCCATGCCGGTCAACGCGACAGCGGGATCACCGACTCGCCTCGTCCTGCCGCACGGAGAGTCCCGATGCGACAGGTGGGCGCGTCCAGCGGATCCGGGAACAGTACTTTTGGCGGCACCAATCATCGCCAGGCGGGTCGGTCACCGCTACCCACTTTTCGCGGATCTCGCGGATCTCGCGCTTGACCGGTGCAGGGATACCGCTGTGGTGCTGTTGACGTGATTCGCTGAGATGGCGGACGAGCCGGGGAGCGGTCGCCGGGGGGTCGCTGAAGCAGGATCTGCGCGCCGGTGCGCAAGGTGAGCATCTGCCCCAAGGCACCCACGAGTTGATGCGCCTTTTCCAGCTGGGGCAGGCGGCCCGCAGGGGCTTCCAGTCCGTGCGGCCTCGTGCGGGACCGCAGGACCGCCGGATCTGGAACGTGATGCGGTCCTCCCTCTTGGAGGGCCGATGACCTGGCTATCGGCTCGGGAGTGATCGCGGCAGCCCGAACCAAGGGAGCACGCTGTTGTCGAATCGGGTCATGGCGCAGATCCGATCGCCGGTGAGAGTGAGGACGTAGAGGCCGACCCCGTGGCTGACGCCGTTGGGATCACGCAGGTAGGCCCCGAATGCCGGCTGGCCGTTGGCTCGCGATGGGACGAGGTCGAACCTGCGGCCCGCGTCGAACAGGCCGGCGCAGAAGCGGGCTACGACGTCCCGGCCCTGGTATTCGAAGGGCATCGGTGGCATCGACATGAAGACGTCGTCGGTCAGGAGGGCCACCAGCGCATCGAGATCGGCGGACTCCCACGCTTGGACGAACTTCGCCACGATCGCGTCCTCGACGGGTGAGCCGACGGCGGGAGGCGGACGGTGACCGGCGGTCGGCGGGCGGTGGCGCTCCAGGCCGGCGCGCGCTCGTTTGAGGGCGCTGTTGACCGATTCGACGGTCGAGTCCAGCATGTCGGCTACTTCGCTCGCCTTGAACCCCAGGACATCGCGCAGGATGAGGACGGCGAGCTGGCGGGGCGGCAGGACCTGAAGGGCGGTCACGAAGGCCAGCGAGATGGATTCGGTCTGCTCGTAGCGGGCCTCCGGGCCGAGCGGCACCTCGACCGCACCCTCCAGGGGCGCACCGGGAAACGGCTGCAGCCATACGACCTCGCCGAGCTGGGTCGGCTCGGGCGGTTCAACCCCTGGCACATCCCACTCCTTGGCCGGGCGCCGGCTGGCCGCGCGACGCGCGTCGAGACACCGATTGGTGGCGATCCGGTACAGCCAGGTGCGCAGCGAGGCGCGTCCCTCGAACCCGCCGAGGCTCTGCCAGGCGGTCAGCAGCGTGTTCTGGAGGGCGTCCTCGGCGTCCTCGAAGGAACCGAGCATGCGATAGCAGTGCACCTGCAGCTCTCGAAGGTACGGCTCGGCCAGTTCCCGGAACGCCTGCCCGTCCCCGGCCCGCGCCCTTGCGATCAGATCGGCTGCCATCATCCTCACCGTCACCTTCTTCCCGTACCTTGCCGCACTTCCATCCTGTATAGGCGCCGGCCGAGGGGCGAACTGGGCGGTCCGAAGGCGCCCAGTTTCCCAGCGCCGCGGCGCCTGTACCTACGTGGCCGACGACAACGCCGGCGCGAAGGAGGATCGAAATGGGAAAGATCGTGATGAGCGGACCGCAGAACGTCTCGCTCGACGGAGTGGTCCAGGACCCGGACGGCAAGGAGGGCTTCGAGCTGGGCGGCTGGTTCGTCCAGTTCGGGGGCAAGGACCTCGAAGAGTGGAACAAGGTCGCGCTCGAGGAGGCGCTACGCGCCGAGGCATGGCTGCTGGGTCGCAAGAGCTACGAGTTCTTCGGGGTGCGGTGGCAGCCCCGGAGCGGCGAGCTTGCGGACCGGTTGAACACCATGCCCAAGTACGTCGTGTCCTCGACCCTCGAAGAACCCGACTGGAACAACTCGACGGTTCTGAAGGGCGACGTTGTGACCGAGGTTTCGAAGCTGAAGCAGGAGCTGGACGGAGAGATCGTCGTCCCTGCCAGCTATCGGCTCGGCCGTACGTTGATCGAGCACGACCTCGTCGACGAGGTGCGGATGGTCGTCTTCCCGGTCGTGCTCGGGGCCGGCGAACGGTTCTTCGGCGAGGCCGGCGGCAAGAAGGCCATGCGCTTGGTCGACACCCGGACCATCGGTGACGGCCTGGCCTTCCTCACCTACCAGTTCGTCCAGAACGCCTAGCGGCCAAGCGGCCGAAGGATCGCCAAGCACTCGGATGGCCCGGACGTGAACCGGGTCCGGCCGGGCTCGACATGCCACGCGTGCCCTCGTCGAGCCCGGCCCGCCACTGCCCATCGGATCTTGGCTGGATCAACAACGCCCGAACCGTGCAGCTCCCCGGCATCACCGCCTTCGCCCGCGGCTTGACCTGCGATCTGGAGGCCGTGGCTGCCGGTTGCGCACCCTGCCCCGGAACTACAGGAGGCACCGAAGGCGCCTTGTCCGAGCTACTGGGTATGCGCCGGCCCTATCCGCATCTCAAGCTCAATCGCTGCTCGTGGGCGCGGTGCTCGGGCAGGCATCGCACGGCATCCCTGCGAGTGGCCGCCCGACTGCCTAACGTGACGAGGGGTGGTATACGACGACCAAACTCAGCGGCCCCGCTCTCACCACCTACGGGGCCGAGCAGTCCCTGACCGCGACCGTAACCGGACCGGTGACAAGCCGGCCGCCGGGGCCGCCGTGTCCCTGCAGTTCCGGCCGGAGGGCAGCACGGCCTGGAGCACCATCGCGAAGGCCACCGTGGACAGCAAGGGCACGGCCCGCTTCACCACCACGGCCAAGCGCAACGGGACCTGGCGCGCGATCACCGCCGAGAAGAAGCTGACCTGGGCGACGTCAACGAGCGCCGCGGTCACGGGCAAGGTCAAGGCGACGCTCACTGTGAAGAGCCCCGCGACCGGTGTCCACCACGGCAAGAGCGTCACCTACCACGCCACGAGCACGCCGTACGTGTCCGGCACCAAGATCTACTTCCAGGTCCGCAAGGGCGACGGCACCTGGACCACCCTCGTCGCCGCCGGTCTCGGCTCCGACGGGACCGCGGCCGGGCAAGTTGGTGTTCTCCCGCGCTGGTACCTGCACCGTGCGCGCCTACCGTCCCGCAGGCACCACCCTGACCGGCTCGTACTCCAAGGCCTGGACCGTGCACGTCAGCTGAATCGACGCCCGGTCCGCACGAGCCGCTGGGCCGCACCCGACTCGGCCGCACATCCCGCACGGGCGATCGGGGCCTCGGCGACCCGCATTGAGCCCCACCCCTCGGCCCCTGAAGCGCCGAAGTCGGTAACCAGCGCGTCGCCTGTCGAGCTCGCGGTTCACGAAGGCTCAAGTAGCGCGGCGACCCCAGTGGTGCGAGCGACGATCTCCCGGAAGGTGGGAACTTCCAGGTCGACGGACTCCTGCTGCCGCGAGGTCTGCGCGTCGAGTTGGGTGAGCTTCTCCTCGGCCTGCGTCAGGCTGCTCTGCGGGCCTTCGCTCTCGCCGAGCCAGCCCTCGCGTTCGGCTTCCAGGATGCGTGCGAGGAGGTCGTCACGGATCTCGACGAGCCGCGGGCGTTCGGAGGCGTGAATGATCAGGACGGAACAACGGACACGTGCGTGTTCGTGGGCGGAGTCGCTGCCGTCGCCGCAGCCGGGAGGAGCCGAGGATACTCGGGGGCGGGGCCACGGTCACTGTCCCTCGCTGGTGGCGCGCAGGGCGAGGTCTCGTAGCACCTGAGCGGAGGGGACTTCGGGATCGCCGCGATCGTGTTCTGCGGCGAGTTGGTGGAAGGCGGCGGCGAATGCCCCGAAGGCCGTGAAGATCGGGCCGCTCATGGCTTGGGCGATGGCGTTGGCGACCTCTTGCGGGGCGGCGTCGTCGTCGACGTCCACGCTCCTTGGGAAGATGTCCTTCACCAGCTCGTTGAGCAGGACATCGCTTTCGCTGTCGGGTTCGGGTGCGTCGTCCCCGACGTACTCACGTGTCTTGGTGAGGATCGCGACGACGCGTGTCATCACTTCTTCGTCGTTCATGGGACGAGCCTAGGGCGTGCATCGAATGCGCTGGTCACCGCGACTCGTTGATGGCCCCTACGAGGACGGTCGCCTCGTAGCGGACCGCGGGTTGTCGTCCCTCGTGGCCACGGCGCGGTGCCTTGTGAAGCGATGGCTGCCGCACCCGACCGCGTGCCGAGCCTTGCACTCTTCCGGGTCGAACTTCGGCCGGTGATCATGTCCCCCGTGTCGACCTGTGCCTGCGGTGCTGTGAAGATCCGATGCCAGGTGCCGTCCCGTCGCCGACGCGGAAAAGGTCGTACACCCGGCTCCAGGGACCGTACTTGGTGGGTATGTCCCGCCACGGGATGCCAGTGCGGACGACCAGTGCGGACGACCAGTGCGGACGACCAGTGCGGACGCGGAACCGTATGTCGTCGATCAGCCGCCGTCGGCTCCATATCGGTGGTCGGCCGGGCTTCCTCCTCTTCGGCAACAGCCCCTCCAGCACCGCCCATTGCGCGTCCGTCAGATCTCCACGTGCCAACCGGTGATCACTACAGACCGTGATCTACTTCTGGTCACGATGCCGACCAACGGGAAGCCGAGGTCATGACCGGTCACTGCTGCGGTGCGATGACCAGCCGCGTGAACGTGTGCTGCGATCAGCACGACGACCCCTTCGCCTGCCCGGACGCACTGGTTGACTTCAGCGCCAAGTTCCAGGAGTACGGGCTGATCATCCATGACGGCGGCACGTCGAGCGTCACGATCGACTTCTGCCCCTGGTGCGGACGACGCCTCCCCGAGTCGCAGCGGGACCGATGGTTTGACGAGCTGGAGCGCCGCGGGATCGATCCTTGGGAGGACGAGGTGCCTGCCGAGTTCCAGGACGACCGCTGGCTCGGCTCTCTGCACCAGGAGTGACGCACCAGCAGCCTCGGGCCACTTCCGATCCACGGCCTAGATCCTGCACGCGCGGCGCTCCCGGTGCATCAGCCGGGGGCAGCGGGGCGACTCCACCTTGTGTGAGGGGCCGGTTGCGGTGGTGGTCCGATAGCCAGCCAGCCAGCCAGCCAGCCAGCCAGCCAGCCAGCCAGCCGACCGTCCGGCCAGGTCCAGGGGCGGGGATTGGCCGGCGTGACATCGCTCCGGGCGACCTCGCCGACTGGCTGGTCACCTTCGGCACGGTGAGGGGCAGACTCAGTTGCCTGCGCCGAGGCTGGACATGAACGCGGAAGGGTATCGGTCGCCACGCGCCGCGCCCGGCGGCACCGCCTTCTCGATCTCGGCGAGGTCGTCCGCGGTGAGGATCAGCTCCATTGCGGGCAGTGCCTCGGCCAGCCGCTCTCGGGTGCGAGCGCCGACCAGCGGCACGATGTCGTCGCCCTGTGCGCTCACCCAGGCGATGGCCAGCTGGGCAACGGTGCAACCCTTCACGTCGGCGACCCGGCGCAAGGCGTCGACAAGGGCGAGGTTGTGTTCCACGTTCCCGCTCGAGAATCGCGGGCTGAACCCTCGGCTGTCGCTGGGGTCGGCAGGCGGGCCGGCGGACCAATGCCCGGAAATCAGACCGCGGCTGAGGACGCCGTACGCGGTCAGACCGATGCCGAGGTCCCGCAGCGCAGGCAGAATGTCCGCCTCCACCGCGCGGGAGATCAGCGAGTACTCGATCTGAAGATCGGCGACCGGGTGCACGGCATGCGCCCGGCGGATCGTCGCCGCGTCGACCTCCGAGAGACCGAGGTGCCGGACATACCCGGCGTCGATCATTTCCTTGATCGCGCCCACCGTCTCCTCGATCGGTACCGCCGGGTCCAGCCGGGCGGGACGGTAGATGTCGATGTGGTCGGTGCCCAGGCGGGTCAGCGAGTAGGCCAGGAAGTTCTTCACCGCCTCGGGACGGCCGTCCGTCCCGCCGAACTGCGGGCCCGGCCCTCGCAGCATGCCGAACTTCACGCTCAACTGGTAACTGTCCCGATTCCGGCCGCGCAGCGCCTCGGCGATCAGCAGCTCGTTGTGGCCCATCGCGTAGAAGTCGCCGGTGTCGATCAGCGTGACACCGCTCTCCAGCGCGGCGTGCACGGTGGCGATACTCTCCGTGCGGTCGGCCGCGCCGTACACGCCCGACATGCCCATGGCGCCCAGGCCCAGCGCGGAAACGGCCGGGCCGGTGGTGCCCAGGGTTCGTGTGTGCATCGCGTTCTCCTTCGTCGTTGCTCTGCCACCCACTGTGCGCTCGCGCCGCGAGGTAGGGGAGCGGAGCGTTCATCCTGGGAGAGCCGCTCCCTGGATCGGTCCTCCCGCTGCGAGGACGATGGGGACATGCAACGTGACGAGCTCGCCGACTTCCTGCGCCGCCGCCGCGAGGCGATGCGCCCGGCCGAGGTCGGCATCGCCGAGGGCCCGCGGCGCCGCACAGCCGGCCTGCGCCGGGAAGAGGTGGCCGCGCTCGCCGGCATGTCAGTGGACTACGTCGTACGCCTCGAGCAGGGCCGCAGCAGCCAGCCCTCGGTCCAGCTGCTCGGTGCGCTGGCCCGGGCGCTGCGCCTCTCCGAGGACGAGCGCGACCACCTGTTCCACCTGGCCGGCCACCAGCCCCCACCCGCCGACGGAGTGGCCCGCCTGGCCCGCGCCGGCCTGATCCGCATGCTCGACCTGCTCGGCGACACCCCGGCCCTGGTGCTGTCCGACCTGGGCGAGATCCTCGCCCAGAACCGGGCATCCATCCTGCTGACGGGCGACCACACCGGCTTCTCCGGCGACCGGCGCTACGTCGCGTTCCGCTGGTTCACCGACCCCGCGGCCCGCGCCGTCTGCCCGCCCGAGGAACAGGAACGCAACGCTCGCCAGCTCGTGGCCGACCTGCGTGCGGCCGCCGGCCGCCGGCCCGGCGACTCCATGGTCGCCGGACTCGTCGACCGGTTGCAGGCCGCGAGCGCTGATTTCCGCCGGATCTGGGCGGAGCACGAGGTGGCGGTCCGGCGCGCCGACCGCAAGACCTTCCAGCACCCGAAGGTGGGCCGCCTGCTGATGGACTGCGAGACGCTGGTCACTCCCGACCAGGGCCAGCAGTTGCTGGTGCTCACCCCGGCGAACGCCGAGACCCGCGAGCGGCTGGAGCTGCTGCGGGTGATCGGTATCGAGGAATTCTCGACGGGGGCAACGGGCCCGACGGCACGATGAATCGGCCGGTCATGGGGCACCGGCTCGGTATTCGGCGGCGGCTCGGCATTCGGCGGTCAGGTCGACGGGGTGGCGTCCAGGAGCCATAGCGCCTCAGCCGTCGGAGGCGATGCGGTCGAGCCACTCCCTCAGCAGATGTTGTTCCGCGCCGCTGAGGATGGTCTGTTCGGACAGCGCGGCGTGCAGGGCGCGGGCGGCGCCTGCGGGGCCCGTGTCCTGCACGGCCGGCTCTTGGCTGGTTACGGCGGCGACCATGGACTCCCGCAGGACGGTCAACAGGGCTGGATTGCGCCGGTCTTCGGGCAGGGACAACCAGGTGAGCACCGCGCCGCGCGCTGTGGCATGGATGATCTGGGCCGCGAGTTCCTCGTCGACGCGCAGCCAGCCGCCCACGGCGAGGCGCCGGATACGGCCCATGAGGATTTCCATGCCGGCCTTGAAGGCGGCCGACGTGGCCCTTGTGGGCTCGCTGTACATCAGCGTGTAGAGCGCGGGATTGGCCAGACCGAACTCGACCGCCAGGTCCCAGCCGGCCCGCAGGTCCTCGATGGGGTCCTGTGGGTCGGGGTCGACGTGCTTGGCCGCCAGAAACGTGACGAAGCCATGCTCGGCCACCGCTTCGAGCAGCCCTTCCTTGTCGCCGAACAGTCGGTAGATGGCCGGCGGCTGCAGGTGTGACGCGACCGCGACCGCGCGGGTGGTGACCGCGTCGCGACCCTCACGCGCCAGCAAGTCGGCGGCGGCCTCAATGATCCGCCGGCGGGTCTGCTCGCGCCCTGCGGCTGCGGTGTCGGATTCGACGGCGGAAGCACCGTCCCCGACGCGTGAACCTGGTGACATGTATCAACGATACAACATGAGCGTTTCCGGCGTTATTATCGGTGATACGCTAAATCTGATTCCATTGGAACCAGATCGCTGGAGTGCAACATGATCATCGTGACCGGCGCCACCGGACAGCTCGGACACCAGATCGTCGAAAGGTTGCTGACACGCGTGCCGGCAGGCCGAGTCGGCGTCAGTGTCCGCGACCCACAGAAGGCGAAAGCACTCGCCGACCAGGGGGTACGGGTGCGCCAAGGCAGCTTCACCGCCGCCGCCGACCTCGCGCACGCCTTCGAGGGAGCCTCCCAAGTACTGATCGTTTCTGTCGACAAGATGGGCGAAGAGGCCGTGCAGCAGCACCGCGCCGCCATCGATGGAGCCGTCGCGGCAGGTGCCCGCCGCATCCTCTACACCAGCCACATGGGTGCCGGCACCTCGTCGCATTTCCAGGCTTGCCGCGACCATGCCGCCACCGAGGGAGCACTGCGCGCTTCCGGCGTGCCGTTCACCTCGCTGCGCAACGGCTTCTATGCCGCCAGTGCGGTGCAGTTCCTCGGTCATGCCATGCAGTCCGGCCAGGTGGCGCTCCCCGCGGACGGACCGGTCAGCTGGACCTCGCATGCCGACCTCGCCGACGCGGCCGCCGCCATCCTGGCCGACGAAGGCTGCTTCGACGGCCCTACGCCCCCGCTCACAGCAGCACAGGCGCACCTTCGACGACATCGCGGGTATCGCCACCCAGGTCACGGGCCGCACCATGACGAGGACCACCGCACCCGACGACCAGTTCCGGCAGCAGTTGGTGGGGCGCGGTGTTCCCGTCGAGGCAGCAGACCAACTGCTCGGCATTTTCGCAGCCAGCCGCGCCGGCGAATTCGCCGCCGTCGACCCGACACTGGCCACCTTGCTCGGCCGCGAACCCACCGCCCTGAGTACGGTCCTGCGTGAGCAACTGCCGAACGGCGACAGGCACTGACGGGACATGAGTTCGTAAAGCTGGTGCTTCTTGAGTCGCCAACAGGAGGCGTCGGGTGCCCAAGGCCGGAAGGAGCGGCGAGGCCGTGGCGGGCGGGCTCGACAAGGAAGTTCCGGGAGCCGGGCCGGCCCGGGCGCTTGCCTGGTCGGTCCGCCAGACCGGACGAGGCTTCGACTGCTCGGCCGGCCTTGTCCGAGCGCGGTCGTCGAAGCCCGCTGGAGTCAGCAGGCTGTCGATGGACTCCAAGTACCCCAAGTACTCCACGTACTCCAACCGGAGGGTTGGATGGTGTCCGGCTCGGCTTCGGACGCGGATGGAGAGCCGGTTACGTGCCGGCATCTGTCTTCGGGCGGCTCAGGAGAACGCCACGCGCGCAGGCAGGTTTTGCTGGGGCACGTCATTGGCGTTGTCCACCGGTCCGAGGATGCAAGAGCAGTGCGTCGGCAGTTCGTGCCGGTAGGGTTCGTGTCCGTTGTCGAATTGCCTGTCCCGCTCGCGATTACGGTGCGTAGGTGAGTGTGACGACGCCGGTCGAGCTCGGCGTTGCGGCCATGAACCGCAGCGAGCGCGGCAGCGCGGTGTCGAAGAGTCGTTTTCCCGTGCCGACGACGACGGGGTGGACGTTGAGGTTCAGTTCGTCGATCAGGTTGTGCTGAAGCAGGGTTCGCATCAGGGTGAAGCTGCCGTACATGATGATGTTGCCGCCGGGCTGCTGCTTGAGTTTCGTGACGGTCTCTGCGGCTTCACCGGTGAGGGCGGTGGCGTTCCACGGCAACGGGCCGCTGAGGGTGTTCGTGACGACGGCCTTGGGAAGGTTGTGCATCGCCTCGGCGTACGGTCCGGTGTTGTTCGACCAGGCTTTCTCGAGGATCTCGTAGGTCGCCCGCCCCAGGAGGAAGGTGTCGCTGGCCAACAGGGCGTCGGTGGCCCGCTGGCGCGCGATGTCGTCGAAGTACTCCAGTGCCCAGCCGCCGCGTTCGGTCTCTCCGAACCCGCCCGGGTCCTGGACCACACTGTCGAGTGTGACGAATGCTCCCGCGATGAGCTTGCGCATGATGGTCTCCGTCCTCGGGCCGGTCGTTCCGGCCTTGTGTATGAAGACTGGGGTCAACTCCTTAAGGAATCGGTAGGCGCATTCAGGTTGGTCAAGGCGTTCGTGGCAGCCCCGGCAGGAACGGTCGCGCCGTGATCCCCGCCTACGGCTCGGACACCTGGGGTCCATCGGGCATCGCGACCACCAGCAGCCAGTGGACCGTGCCGGACGGGCTTGAAGGGGATGCCGAGCCGGGGCATCGGCCTGCGTATACGGGGCGCGAGTGGCGTTCGTCATGACGGGGTCCACTTCAGTCCCGGCGAGGGGCCCGAACTGCCGAGCCGCGCACGCGAAGCTCGCGGGGCTTCGGAGTGTTGACTGCCGCTGGCTGTCGTCTGCTGGTCACACGAGGTGATCAGCCGTCGATGGCTCCGTCCGTGTGGTGTTGTGCTGCGGGCGCAACCGGGCTGGTCCTTGCGGTGCTCTGGAGAGGTAGTTCGTACGTCACCTGGTGAGGAGACAGAGATGACCCCCTGGAACAGTGAGAGCCTCGGTTCCCATGCCTTCGTCGACCCCTATGCCGCATCGTCCCGGGACGGTGCCTGGCCGGTTCCGGACCAGCCCTGCGATGACATCGACGCCTACCTGCCGGCGCCCGACCCCGCCCGCCGCCTGGGCTACACCCTCGACCCGCACGACCGGCGACGCCTCGACCTGCATGCCACACTCACCGCCGCGGGCATCCCGCCGATGCCCGAAGACCGTGCCGTCATCGACCAGATCAGCGCCCTGCCCGCAGACGTCAACAACGTGCTCCAGCGCTGGCTGCACCACACCCTGTAGCCCCTGAGGGAGCGAGGGTCAGCGCTCGGGTTTGGGGGGACGTTGCATCAGCATGGTGGTTGCCTGGTCGAGGGTGACTCTCTTGTGCAGCAGAGCGGAGATCACTTCCGTGATCGGCATTTCGACGCCGTGAGCGTGGGCCAGGGCCAGGATCGCCTCGGCGGACTTGACGCCCTCGGTGGTCTGGCGGGTGGCGGCGGTGGCTTGTTCGACGCTCAGGCCGTTACCGAGGTGGGTGCCGAAGGTGCGATTGCGGGAGAGCGGGGAGGTGCAGGTGGCCGCCAGGTCGCCGAGGCCGGCAAGCCCTGCGAGGGTCGCCGGTTGGGCGCCCAGGGCCACGGCCAGCCGGGTGGTCTCGGCCAGCCCGCGGGTGACGAGCATGGCTGCGGCGTTGTCGCCCAGGCCCATGCCGGAGGCGATGCCGACGGCCAGGGCGATGACGTTCTTGACCGCGCCGCCCAGCTCGCAGCCTGTCACGTCGGTGCTGGTGTAGGGCCGGAAGTAGGGGGTGTGGCACGCCTGTTGGAAGCGGCGGGCGGCGTTCTCGTCGGGGCACGCGATGGTGGCGGCGGCGGGTCGTCCGTCCATGATCTCGCGGGCGAGGTTGGGACCCGACAGTACGGCGACCCGGTCCGCGCTCACGCCGGTCACCTCGGTGATGACCCGGCTTGGCCGTTCCCCGCTGCCGAGTTCGATGCCCTTCATCAGCGACACGATCACGGTGTCGGGCCCGATGTGCGGTGCCCACGCGGCGAGGTTGGTGCGCAGGGACTGTGCGGGGATGGACAGTACGAGATATTCCGCGCCGTCCAGCGCGGCGGCCGGGTCGGTCGTGGCCGTCAGGGAAGCGGGCAGCTCGACGTCCGGAAAGTAGCCGGGGTTGCGGTGAACCGTGTTGATCGCGTCGGCGATCTCGCAGCGGCGGGCGTGCACGATGACGGTGCTGCCGGCATCGGCCAGGACTTTGGCGACGGCGGTGCCCCAGGATCCGGCCGAGAGCACGGCCGCGCGCGCGGAACGGTGCTGGCTCACCGGGCGGTCCTCTCGCCGGACGCGGGCCTGTTGTCGGGGCGGCGGACGATCTCGGATGATCCAGCCGTGCTGGTGCGTGAGTTGCAGGATGACGGCGGCCTTGAACCCGGTGGGACCGGGCGGTCCGCGTGTGGCCGGCCGAGGCTCGAGAGCGCCCGCGCGCGCAGAACCGGATCGCCGAGTTCCGGCGGCGGCCGCCACTGCGCTGCTCCGGCCTCCACGGTCTGCGGCTGCAGGGTGACGGGGGCGAGCTGAGGGATGCGCAGGACGTCGTCGCCGGCGTGGTTGATGACGACGCCCGAGGGAGTCACGAGGCGGCCTTCGAACTGCCCGCGGACTGTGACGCTTTGGCCGACGCCAGGGCCGATCCGGTCGAGGAGCGGCTGGAGCAGCGCCTGTTCATCAAGGTGCCGGCGCAGGTGGGCCGACACGACGGCCCGTCGGTGCGAGGCGGGAACGGTCATGTCTCACCTCGTCATCTCTTCGCGACTCGTTGAGCGCGGTCGCGCGGTACTAGCGGGCGTGTCGCGGGCCTGAGCGTGCCAAAACCTACCGACTCGGCTCCTCGGAGCGGTACGAATGGCACGAACACCACTCACACGAGTGGCCGGGCTCGAAGATCCTGATGCCAGCGGCTGGGGTGACCGTTCACGGGTTCGCCGTCCCGGCCGCTACTCCTGTCAGAAGGCAGATCAAGCCGGATTGGCCGGCGCCCAATTCTGGGCTGGTGCACGGTAATCCGAGAGTCGTTTCCTCGGATCTCCGGTTTCGGGTTTCGGGTTTCGGCCCAGGGAATCGGCCGCAATACCGCGGCCGACCCTGAGCCTTACGGCCGACTCGGATGGTCCGGATCCCGATGTCAGATCTCTACCTCTGATCTTGGCCGGTGCTCCGCCCTTCAGGGCGGGGGTGAAGGCCATCCTTGGCCCGGAGGCGCGAAGCGCCGGAGTGCTCTGCGCCTCAGGGGTGACGGTCAGACGGGGCGCTGCTGGTTTTCGATGTACTGCTTGACGACGGTCAGGGGTGCCCCGCCGCATGATCCTGCGAAGTAGGAGCCGGACCAGAAGTGTCCACCCCACAGGTACCGGCGGACGTGGCTGTCGTACTCCTGGCGGAGTCTGCGCGAGCTGACGCCCTTGAGGGAGTTGACCAGCTTGGAGAGCTGGACTTTGGGCGGGTAGTGCACGAGCAGGTGGACGTGGTCCTGTTCGCCGTTGAACTGTTTCAGCTCGGCCTCGAAGTCGGCGCAGACCTCCCGCATGATCTCTTCTGTGCGGGTCAGCATGGCGTCGGTGAACGCCTTCCGCCGGTACTTCGTGACAAAAACCAAGTGAACGTGCAGGTTGTAGACAACATGGCGACCGGTTCTGAAATCGGGATTAGGGTTCCAGCGCGGTGACATAAACCAACGGTAGGCTCTCGATTGTGAGTCACAACACCCTGGTCAAGCGGCAGTTCGGGCACCGTGCCCGGCTCGCGCTGTCGCCTGCCGGGATGTTGAAGACAGACGACCAGGCGCACGCGGCCCGCACGATGTGGAACCTGCTGCACGCGTGGTGGCAGATGATGCCGAAGGAGAAGCGGACACTCGCGAACGCGGACGCCGCGATCCGACAGGCCCGCGAGGACATCGACTTTCTCGCCGTCCTCCCCGCCCAGGCCGCGCAAGCGGTACTCAAGACGTACTTCCAGGCGTGGAAGAACTGCTGGGAGGGCCGCGCCGACGCCCCGAACTTCAAGGGCCGGTTCCGCACGGTGATGTCCGTGGACATCCCGCAGGGCCGGGACCTGAACATCACCCGCGTGCACCGCCGCTGGGGCATGGTCAACATTCCCAAGGTGGGCCGGGTCCGCTTCCGGTGGACCAAAGACCTGCCCGTAGGCAAGCGTGCAGGCGCGGAGAACCGGATCACCGGGGCACGACTGATCAAGGACGCGCTCGGCTGGCACATCGCCTTCCGTGTTCAGACCCTTCAGGTCAAGCCCGATCCCCACCAGGGACCGGACGTCGGCATCGACGTGGGCGTCACCGTGCCCATAGCCCTTTCGGACGGCGAAACGTACGAGCACGACGCATGGCTGACCGGCAAGGAGAAGGCCAAGCTCCTGCACTTGGAGCAGCGTGCCGCGCAGCGTAAGCAGCACCGCAAGCCCGGCGAGCGCACCAGCCGCCGACTGCACCGCACCTATGACCAGATCGCAGGACTGCGCGCGAAAGCCAAGCGCCGGGCCCTGGACTGGCAGCACCAGACGACCACCGCCATCGCCAGGCAGTACGGCACCGTCGTGGTCGAAGCACTCAGCATCACGAACATGGTCAAGTCCGCCAAGGGAACGGTCGAAGAGCCGGGGAAGAACGTTGCCCAGAAATCTGGGCTGAACCGCTCCATCAGCGGCGAGGCATGGGGCCGTACGGTCACCATGCTGGCGTACAAGACTGCCCGGTTCGGCGGCACTCTGAACAAGGTCCCGGCCCCGAACACATCCCGGCGCTGCTCAGCATGCGGTTTCATCACGCCCGGGAGCCGGGAGAGCCAGGCCGTGTTCGTGTGCAGGAACCCGGACTGCGGCTGGTCGGGCAACGCCGACCACAACGCAGCCCGGAACGTCTTGCACCTGTACCGGATGGGCCTCGCGCTCGTCCCGGCTGCCGGGAGGGCAGTCGTCAGGCGCGCGAAGCGCGTCAAGCCCGCTGCCGCGAGGTAAGCAGGAATCTCCCGGCTTCAGCCGGGAGAGCACTTCAACGCAGGTAGTTCACGACCAGCCCATGCCCCCGGAACAGCGTCACCGGGCCGGGATCGGCTGAGTGAGGTTCACCGGGTTGCCGTCCGGGTCCTGGATGTGGGCGACGCGCTGTCCCCAGGGCATGTCGGTGGGGCCGCCGTGGACCGAGCCGCCCAGCGCCGCCACCCGGCCGAGCGTCTCGTCGACGTCGTCGACACTGATGCTGAGCAGCATCCGCGGTGCCGCCCCGGTCTCCGGGGTCGTCTTGGCCACCAGCCCGAGGTCGGTGTCGCCGATGCGCAAGCCGAGGTAGAAGGCCGGGCCTTCCGCCGGTACCCGGAAGATCTCCTCAGCCCCGAACAATTTCGTATAGAAGCCGAGCAGAACGTCCTGGTCGGCAGTCAAGATCACTGGCTGGATGGTGGACATGGCACTCCTGTCGAGAACGGTCGTGTCGCTGGGTAGACCGTTCGAGGTCGGTCAACTCATCGGCAAACCACCCCGCCGGACGATTTACACCCCAGACTGCCGCCCACGACCAGCACGAGCACCCCGGAACGAGGTCACGCCAACCCGCTGCCCAGCCACTTCAAGATGGCGGAGCTTCAATGTCGACAAGATCAACCAAAAGGCAAATCCAGCGCTGAGCTGCACCGATACCGTCCTCGTTGCCTCGTTGCCTCGCGTCACGCGGTCTCCCTTGTCGCGGGCGATCTGTTTCGGCTCTGCCGCTTCGCACTGGCAGGTCTCGGTAGGATTCCCTGATCATGGACGTGATGACCGGGAGCGAGATGATCGCCATTCCGCCGGGGCAGGTGACGCTGTCGGACCGGCGGACCCAGCGCAGTTGGTCGGTCGAGGTTGCGCCTTACCAGCTCGCGGCATTCCCGGTCACCCAGGCGCTGTACGCCCAGGTCGCAGGCCAACGGCCGAGTACCGCCCATGGGGACCAGTTGCCCGTCGAGTGCGTCTCCTGGTGGGACGCGGCGCGGTTCTGCAACGCCCTGTCCCAGTACGACGGGATCACGCCCGCGTACCACTTCCATGCGGACGGCGAAGGTATCGAGTGGGACGTGTCCGCCGACGGGTACCGACTGCCGACCGAAGCCGAGTGGGAGCACGCCTGCCGTGCGGGTACGGCAGGACCGCGCTACGGGGAACTCGACGAGATCGCTTGGTACCGCGGTAACTCGCACGAGCGCATCCACGAGGTGGGCGGCAAACGCCCCAACGCGTGGGGGATTCACGACATGCTCGGCAACGTCTGGGACTGGTGCTGGGACGTGTACGACGCCGAGGTCTACGGCACCTACCGGGTGCTCCGTGGCGGTGGTTGGTTCGATGAGCACTGGAGCTGCCGGGCCTCCGCGCGGCGCCGCAGCCACCCGACCTTCCAGGTCGACGACGTCGGATTCCGCATCGCGCGATCCCTGGTGTGACGACCGGTCCATGTCCGTCCTCAGACGCAATGTCCGCCGATGGAACAGCCCGGGGGACTCGATCATCTGAGACTTCGAGCGAATCGGACCCGCTCGAATCAAGCCGTCACTCGACGTGTGCGCCCCTTGCCATCGTCCACGAAGACGGACAGACAGCGTTTTGCCCCCGCGCACGCGTCGACGGCGTACCCGAATCCCCGCGCCCGCGGCAGGGACAGGTAGCCGAGCCCGGCCTTCCCGGCACTCTCGCCCTACCAGGGCGCCGATGACAGCTCGATGGGAAGGTCCGCAACGATGCCGTCAAAGGACGTCGTACGTCAGGTGTGTCGCGGTCGATGTCGAGGTCACGCTCCGTTGCACCAGCGTGCGCGGCGGTCCGCCGGTGAACAGTGGCGTCCCGGCGCCCAGCATGACGGGCGCGAGGTGCAGGGACAGCATGTCGACCAGCCCTGCGTCGAGCGCCGAGCCGATCGTGGCGCCGCCACCCATGAGGACGACGTCGAGGTCCGTGCCGCTGGGTGACGACGCCGCTTCGGCGCGCTCGCGCGCGGCGGTGATGGCGTCGGGCAGACCGGTGGTGACGAACGTCCAGTCGAGGTCGGTGAGCCGCACCGACTTGGGCGGCGAGCTCGTCACGACGACGAACGCGGGCTTGCCGACCTCCCCGGCGCCGTAGCCGGACCTGTCGTCCCAGCCGTTCGGCCCGTCGACCAGGTCGAAGAGCCGGCGGCCGAGGACGACGGCGCCCGAGCGAGCGGTCCCCTCGCGCAGGACCCGGCCGTCGTCGGGGTCGTCGGAAAACGCCCAGGTGTGCAAGGCCTCGCCGCCCGTACCCAGGCCGTTGTCCGGGCCGGGGTCGGGCCCGGTGACGAATCCGTCGAGGGAGACCGAGATGTCAGCGATGATTCGAGTCATACCAGGGCAGACCCGATCCGCCTCCCGAACTCATCGCTCACGCGTGAAGCGTGTCTGGGCGCGAACCCGATAGCCCGGGAGCAGAGGGTGCCTGATCGGTGTATCCGCCCCGGGGCAGACCGGCGAATGGGCCCTACAAGAAGGGGGCGCCCGATAGCCAGCCAGCGGGAGGGATTCGGCAGGACTCAGATACGGGGCCAGTCCTGGCCTGCGGTCACCTCGCGTGTGGTGCGATGCCACTGGGTCTTCCCGCCGGGCAGGGGCCAGGCCCAGTTCGGCTGTTTCGCGGTGTGCAGGTCGCGGAGGACGCGGGCGAACCGTGGGCCGGTGGTGGCGGCGCCGTCCGGGACGGTGTGGCCGTGGAGGGCGCGGAGTTCGGCGAAGCGGGCCAGTTCGTACTCGTAGGAGTCCACGGCCTCATCGATGCGCGCGGCCAGGTCGTCGCGCCGCAGTGTGCGGTGCAAATGCAGCAGCGGAGGCTCGACGGACTCGGCGATCGCCGCTGTGAGCCGGGCATGACCGTCCAGGATCAGATGGCAGTCCAGGCCGCTGACCCACCACAACAGGACGGGTGGGAGCGTTCCTTCCCGGGCCTGCTTGCGGTACGCCTTGACGCGGCTTTCGTCGGCGTCGGGCATCGGCCGCAGCGGCAGGACCTCCCACGATCCGGAGTGGACGAACCAGTCGATGTATCCGTCCGGGTGGCCTTCGACGAGCATCGAGCTCCAGTACTGGGCGTGCGAAGTGTCAGCTTGGCGCCAGCGCTCGAACGGACTCTCGTGCGAGAGCAGTGCAGCGGGCTGTCCGGCGAGTTCATGAGGTACTGCGCGAAGCGGTGAGCCCACCGTTCCGGGCCGCCCGCCAGAGCGCGCCCCACATCGGCGCGCAGCGGCGGGACGAAGGAGCGGTACTCGTCGGTGCGCCAGAAGTCCACGCCCTGGAGCTGCTCGTCGACAACGGCGAGCAGTACAGGCCGCGACAGTTGGGAGACCAGCAGTCGCGCGTCGGCACTGAACACGCACAGTCCCGGCAGGCGGCGGGCCTGTACGTCCAGGCACAGGCCCGCCCAAGTGCCGTCGTCCCGAGTGATATCGCTGCGCTGCATGTCGAGAGCGTAGACGGCTGCCTCCGCGCTTCGTTGAACGCGGACGGAGCAAGGCGACGAGCGGCCTGGCCGACTTCAGAGATCCCCATCAGCTGCGGATTTCAGAGATTCCCATCCGCTCGGGGCAACACCAGGACGGCCAGGTGGGGGGCATAGGACGCGTAACGTCCCGGAAGCCCTTTCTTCCGATGCGGCGCCGCCGTCACTCGGTGTGCAGGACTCGGGCGATGGTCTGCCGTGCCGCCGCACGCGCCGGAATCACCGCGCCCAGTGCGGCGATCGCCACCCCGGCCAGGGCCAGCAGCGCCATCGACCCGGGATGCCACACGTCCAGCATCCGTGCGGGCAAGGCGAGATGGGCGCTGTGCTCGGTCATCGGGATCACCACGCGGTAGGCCGCGACTCCCAGCGGCAGCCCGAGGAGCCCGCCGACCAGACCCAGCCCGGCCATGGACACCACCATCATCGCCGTGACCTGCCGCGGCGTCATGCCGATCGATTTCAGCATCCCCAGGTCGCGCCGCCGCTCCCGACTGCTCAGTACGACCGTGTTGAACACCCCCATCGCGGCGACCACCGTCAGCATCAGGGTCAGCACGGACGCGGAACCGATCACCGTCAGGGCCCCGGCGTTCACCGATGTCTTCGCGTCCGGGTAGAGCCCGGGGTCGGCGGCCCGAACGGCCTTCATGTAGGCGCTGACATCGGCTCCGGGGGTGAGCCGCACCCAGTACTGGTTTGCCTGCGCACCCGGTGCCAGGGCGGTCACCGTCCCCCAGTCCGCGCGCATCCAGTCCGCCGGCCCGGACATGACCTCCCCGACCAGGGTGACCCGTTCCTGCCGACTGTCCGCCGCGCCCAGCACGAAGGAGTCACCGAGCCGCAGACCGTGCTTGGCCAGGAACCTGCCGGAGGCCACCACCTCGCCGGGCCCGCGCATCCAGCGGCCCCTGGCCAGGTCGTCCTGCAGAGCCGACCGGCCCCCGCGATCGCCCTCGAGCGATACGTCCTGGCTCTGGCCGGGCAGCCGCACGTCCGCGTAGCCCACGCCGGACACGTCCGCCGCGTGCGGCAGTCCGCGCAACAGCACCTGGGTCGCGGCGTCGCCGTGCTCGGGGGCGGTCTGCCCGAACCTGGTTTCCCCTCGCCAGACGATCACCTGAACCTTGCCGGCGCCCTCGACCGCGTCGCCGTAGGAGACCATCGTGGCCGACAGGCCGGTGGCGAATGTGACCGTCGCCACCCCGAGCAGTACCGCGCAGACGGTGAGCAGCGCCCGCCCGGGCCGTGCGAAGGGCAGGCCGAGGCCCAGGGTCACCGGGCGCGGCAGCCGCACCCCGGTCAGCCACCGCTGCACCGCGAGCCCCCGTCCGCCGGCGGGCGAGCTGCCCGCGCTGATCGCCCGTGCCGCGGACATCCGGTGCGCGCGCAGAGCCGGGATCAGCGCGGCCAGCGACACCACGGCCGGCATGCCGAGCACCGTGGTCGCGTACACCCAGGAGCCGATCGTCGGCGTGACGTTCACCGTGCTGAGGTCCGCGCCTTGAAAGACCTGGTGCAGCAATGGTCGCGCCACCACTGCGCCCAGGGCCGTGCCGATCGCCGCGCCCGCCACCGCGGGGACGCAGACCATCACCAGGTAGACCGCGACCACCTGATTGGGCGTGAATCCAAGGGACTTGAGCACGCCGATGCGCCGGAAGCCGGACACCACGGCACCGCTCACCACATTGGCCACGATGAGGACCGCCACCAGCAGGCCGAGGATGCCGAAGGCCATGAGGAACGGTACGAAGGCATCTGGTTTGGCCGCGAGTTGTGCCTTCAATGTGAGGTATGACTGCCTCGCGATCAGTGATCCGGACGGCAGGCCGCCGGTCACCACTGCGGTGTCCGCCGTGATCTGACGGGCTGTCCCAGCCCGGTCGAACCGGTACAGCATCTGGTACGTCGTCGGGTGCAGGGCCGTGATCTGCTGCGTGGAGACCCATGCCTGCGCTGTTCCGCTGACGCTGGACGCGAGGCCGACGACGGTCAGCGGCCGCAGTCCGGGCAGCTGGATCCGCTTGCCGATCGGCGAGTGCGGGCCCTTGCCCATCCCGGGTGCGTCCGGGAACGCCAGGACGATCTGGCCGGGGCCGGTGGCCCAGTGCCCGGCGAAGAGGTCGAGGTGGTCGACGGGACCACCGGGCTCCGCCCGCCCCACCACGCTCAGCGGGCCGGGCCCCATCCCGGGCATCTCGGACGCCGCGTTCTGCGGCATGTCGACCACGGCCTGCGGGAACGGTCCGGCCGAGGCCCGCACGCCCGAACGGTGCGCGGTCCGTGCCAGCTCCGCGCCGGAGACCTTGGCCGCGTCGAAGGTGGCGATGACGTGCGCGCCGTGTGCCTGGCCGAAGATCCGGTCGAACGGTCCGGACGCGACGTCCAGCAGGCCCAGGGCGACCACGAGGGCCATGCTGGAGACAAGGACCACCGCCCCGATCACGGAGGTCTGCAGCCGACGGCGACGCACGGCCGCGCGCGAGGCGCGCCACACCGCGCTCATGCCGACCGCTCCAGGGTCCGCTCGCCGGTGATCCGGCCGTCCGCCATCGTCACGAGGCGGCTGGCGCAGCGCGTCGCCAGTCGCTGGTCGTGCGTCACCAGAAGCAGGGTCTGGCCGAGTTCGTTCAGGTCGATGAGCAGGTCCATCACCTGCTCGCCCGAGTGGCTGTCCAGCGCGCCGGTCGGCTCGTCGGCGAGCAGCAGCGCGGGACGGTTCATCAGCGCGCGGGCCACCGCGACCCGCTGGCGCTCGCCGCCGCTCAGCGCGGCGGGGTAGACGTTCCTGCGGTCGGCGATGCCGAGTTCGTCCAGCAACTCCAGGGCCCGGCGCCGGGCCTGACGGGCCGGCGTTCCGGTGAGCTGGGCGGCCAGGGCGACGTTGTCGATCGCGGGCAGGTCGTCGATGAGGTTGAAGAACTGGAAGACCATGCCGATCCGGCGGCGCCGGAAGAGCGCAAGCCCTGTCTCGCTTACCCGGCCCAGGTCCTCGCCGTGCACGCGGACCGAGCCGGAAGTCGGCCGGTCGAGGCCGGCGATCATGTTGAGCAGGGTGGATTTGCCGCAGCCGGACGGCCCCATCACCGCCACCGCCTCTCCGGCGCCGATCTCCAGCGACACCCCGTTCAGGGCGACGGTGTCGCCGTAGTCCTTGCGCA
This sequence comes from Streptomyces sp. NPDC005784, assembly GCF_042871525.1. NCBI lineage: Bacteria > Bacillati > Actinomycetota > Actinomycetes > Kitasatosporales > Streptomycetaceae > Streptomyces > Streptomyces sp. NPDC005784. The sequence goes on along the minus strand of NZ_JBIAIQ010000027.1, from coordinate 73,362 downwards.
AGCCGCTCACCCGCACGACGTCCGGGTCGCGCACGGCGGTGGGGCCGGTCCCGGGGGCCGTACCGCTGATGTCTTCGGTGCTCATGGCAGGGACGGTAGGCGGCGTGGACCGTCCGGGCGTCAGCCCCGGGAGGTAACCCGAGGCGCTGCTCATCCTTGGGATGTACGGGGTGGGCCCGCAGATGGACGTCCGGCCGCCGGTTGCCTGGCACGATGTACGGCGTGTGGACATCGGGGACGGGTCGGCTGCTCATCGCCCTCGCGGCGGTGTGCCTGGCGGTGGCCGGGGTCTCTGCCGTGCTGCTGGCGCGCGCCGGCCGCCGCTACCGCAGGGTCCTGGAGGACCGGGGCTGGCTGCTGGAGCGTGAACGGGAGGGCGCCGCCCGCACGGCGGTGGCGGCTGAACGGGCGCGCATCGCCCGCGAGTTGCACGACATCGTCAGTCACAAGGTCAGCCTGATGGTCGTATCGGCGAGCGCCGCGCGCGAGGTGCTGGCCACCCTGCCGGACGAGGCGGAGACCGCACTGCGGGCCGTCGAGGGTGCCGGACGCGACGCGATGACCGAACTGCGCCATCTGCTGGGCCTGCTGGCGCCGTCACCCGACGGCGACGACGATGACGAAGCCGAGGGGTACGGCGAAGGAGACCTCTCCGGGCTCGCGCCGCAGCCGAGTCTGAGTCACCTGGGCACCCTCGTCGACCGCATCGCGTTCGCAGGTCTCCCGGTCGAGGTGCGGATGTCGGGTGAACCGCGCCGACTGGCACCCGGCGTCGACGTCACCGCCTACCGGATCATCCAGGAGGCGCTGACCAACGCGCTCAAGTACGGCGACGGCGGCAAGGCGGGGGTGACGGTGCGTTACGCCGACCGCAGTCTGCGGGTCGAGGTGCTCAACAGCGGACCGAGTGTGCTGACCGCCGACAACCGGAGCACTCGTGCCCGATCGGATGCCCGCAAGCACCAGGGCGACGGCGCCGGGCGCGGCCTGATCGGTCTGCGCGAGCGTGTCGCCGTCTACGGCGGGCACTTCGACGCCCGGCGCCGCATCGGCGGCGGCTTCCGCGTCCGCGCACGTATCCCCTTGGAGCGCCCGTGACCGAGTCCGCCGCCGACCGCCGCGCCCACCGCGTTCCGGAATCGGACCGGAGGGCAGACACCGGCGCCCCGCGCGTCCTCATCGCCGACGACGAGGAACTCATCCGAACCGGCTTCCGCCTCATCCTCACCTCGCGCGGCATCGACGTCGTCGGCGAGGCCGCGGACGGCGTGCAGGCCGTCACGGAAGCCGAACGGCTGCGCCCGGACGTCCTCCTGATGGACATCCGGATGCCCCATCTGGACGGCCTTCAGGCCGCCAAGCGTGTCCTTGGGCTGCTCCCGCACTGCCGGGTGCTCATGCTCACCACGTTCGACCTCGACCACTACGTCTACGCGGCGCTCGCCGCCGGTGCCAGTGGCTTTCTGCTCAAGGACGTCACCGCCGCCCACCTTGCGGCAGCCGTACGACTGGTGAACACCGGAGACGCACTGCTCGCTCCCTCGATCACCCGCCGCCTCATCGAGCGCTACGCGACGACGCGCAGCGCCGGCCGGACCGACACGGCACACAGCCCCGCCACCGCTGCGGCGGCCGCGGCCCGCACCCCCGCGATCCACCGCGACCTGGCGCCGCTGACCCCCCGTGAACTCGAGGTGCTGGCCCTGATGGGCCGGGGCCTGTCGAACGCCGAGCTCGCCGCGGCCCTCACCCTCAGCGAGGCCACCGTGAAGACCCACGTCGCCCGGATCTTCGCCAAGCTCGCCCTCCGCGACCGAGCCCAGGCCGTCGTTCTCGCCTACGAGACCGGCCTGATCGCCCCCGGCGACCTGACCGCCGACTGACACCACGTCCACGGCCCGCTGCACAGACCTCGCCTCCGGCCCGTTGACCCCGAGCCTCGCCACGCGTCCATGGACGCTGATGACGGTGAACCCCGACGGCGCCCGGGTCATGCGGCGCGCGGAAGGGGGCGGGGGTGCAGGACTGCCGGCCCGCGGCACCGGCTGCGCATTGCTACGGTCGTGCGCTGCCCAGCCGTCCGGGTGATCACCCGTCATCGCCCGCGTGTGCGAGCAGTTCCTCGGGTGACCAGGCCAGGTGTCCGTCCGCGAAGTCGGCCAGCACGCCCCGGACCCACGCCAGTTCCGCCTCCGTCATCGTGCGCAGGTACCCCAACTCCAGCGTCGCGATCCGCGGCAGCCCGCTCTCCGCTTCCCGGGCGAGGTCCGCCTCGTGTCGAGCGAGCGTCGCCTCCAAGGCCTCGGCGCGGCGGCTGAGCGCATCCTGCAGTGCCTCCGGCGTCAGCATCATGAGCAGCGACAGCGCGGCGGGAAACTCCGGGAACTCCTGCTTCGGCGTGGAGAGCATCTCGTCGAGCCAGCGGTGCGCCGTCTCGCTGCCCGCGTCGGTGACCTCGTAGACCGTGCGCTCCGGGTACTGCGCGTCCCGGCCCGTCTCGCGGACGGCGATCAGTCCGGCGGTGAGCAGGCGGTCCATGGTCCGGTACAGGCCGGCCCGCTGGCCGACGTTGACGACCTGGTCCTTTCCCCATTCCTTCAGCAGACGCTGGACGCCGTAGGGATGCAGTGGCTTGTAGTGCAGCAGGGCCAGGACGGTCAGGGCGAGGGGGGAACTCCGGGGCGCAGTGCTCATGGCTCGATGCTACCCACGGTTGAACTAGTTGACTAGAGACTAGTCGCAGTGCAACTATCCATTCATGACGAACTCGACTGGCACGACGAACGGCAAGGTTCGCTCCGCACTGGTCATCGGCGGCGGTATCGCCGGTCCCGTCACCGCGATGGCGCTACGACGGGCGGGCATCGAGGCGACGATCTTCGAGGCGTACGACGGCCCGGCCGACGAGGTCGGCGGCGGCATGGGCCTCGCGCCGAACGGATTCCAGGCGTTCGACGCGATCGGCGTGGGCGGCGCGATCCGCGCGGTCAGCACCGAGATGAACGGCATCGTGCTGCAGAGCTGGAAAGGCAAGAAGCTGGCCGAGTTCGGCACGCTGCCCGGTATCGACCCGACGCGCTTCGTGATCCGCGCTGAGCTGTTTCGCACCTTGCGTGAGGCGGCCGAGGAGCGGGGCGTGACCACGCTCCACGGCAAGCGCATCGTCGACGCGGGCGAGGACACCGACAGTGTCACCGCGCGCTTCGAGGACGGCAGCACGGCGACCGCCGACGTGCTGATCGGCGCGGACGGTCTGCGCTCCACGGTCCGCCGCCTGATCGACCCGACCGCCTCCGCGCCGCAGTTCGCGGGCACGGCCGGGTTCGGCGCGATGGTCGCCGACGCCGGCGTCGCGCCCACCGGCGGCACGATGTACATGACCTTCGGCAAGCGGTGCTTCTTTGCCTGGCAGGTTTTCGCCGACGGCGCGGGCATCTGGTTCATCAACCTGCCGGTGGCGCAACCGCTCTCGGTCAACGAGCAGCGCGAACGCGGTGGCGCCTACTGGCTGGGGCACCTGGCGAAGGTCTGCGAGGGCGACGCCACCCCGGCGAAGCGGATGCTCGCGGCCACCGACCCGAAGACGATGCTCTTCGCAGGCAGCACCGAGAACATGCCGCGGTCGGTGCGCTGGAGCCGCGGCCGCATGGTCCTCACCGGAGACGCGGCCCATGCGCCCTCCTCCAGTTCCGGCCAGGGCGCCTCGCTCGCCGCGGAGAGCTCCGTCGAACTCGCCCGCTGCCTGCGCGACCTGCCCCTGCCTCAGGCGCTGGCCCGCTACGAGGAACTTCGCCGGCCCCGGGTGGAGCGGATCATCAAGGAGACCGCCCGCACCAACGCCCGCAAGGCCGCGGGCCCGGTCGCGCGGGTGATCCGCGACGCGCTGCTGCCGATGATGTTCAAGTTGATGAAGCCCGAGAAGAACGCCTGGCAGTTCCAGTACCCGATCGACTTCGACGCCCCGGTGGCATGACGGCCGGAATCGGACCGAGCCGCCTGCCCGGGGGCTGTGGTGGGGCTATGCGTGGCTTTCGGTGGATGCCGTTCGGACGTACTTCGCCTGCCCTGTTGGAGCGGGTCGGGGCATCCTGCGGTGGTGGTGATCCGGTGCCACGGCCGGCGGGTATCAGCTGGTCCCGGGGCCGGTGCCGTGTGGTTGGGGAGTGTCTGCATACTGCTGGGCATGAAGGTTTCGCCCGGTACTCGCATGCATGTGTTGCTCACCATGGTGATGGTGGTGTGTGTGGTGGCCGGCGGGGCCTGTTTCGGCTTCGTTTTCGGTGGCTGGGCGGGAGCCGCGGTGGGAGCGGGTACGTCGGCCGTGGGTGTCGGGCTCGGGGGGTTCTTCCACAGTCAGATCGCGGTGGATCCCCCTCCGGGTGTCCGGAGCGGTGCGGCTTTGGAGGGCATCGCGGACGTGGTTGTCATGGGTGTCGCGCTGTACGAGGCCGCGGTCTTTCCGGTCGTCCCTGGCGGGGTGAGCGACAGGGAGCAGAAGGCCCGCCGGACCGTGGCGTACCGGCTCGCCGCCTACGAGGGTCTTCCCCGCGCGGTTCGGATCTCGGCAGCCGGTGCGCTGGAGGTCATAGACGAGGGCCTGGACAAACAGCGCGCTCGGACCGCGGTGAAGGAACTGTCGCTCACGGTCTACGACGGCCGCAGCGGTCATTGATCTGTCGTGCCTCCGGTGCGCACCGCCGGTGGGGGAGTGCGGTGCACTGCGCACAACACAGCACAACTTGTCGCGCGTGCCCGGCGCGCACCTGGCTGGGGCGGTGTTCTGCGGCTCCGCCTCAGGCGACTTCAACCGCCGTGCCACGGGAGTCCGCCTCGACGGCGGGACCCCGGTGAAGCACTGAATGAGAGCCGCGGCGACCGGCGGAGACATGTCGACGACGCACGTCCTGCCGCCCACCGAGGAGTTGCCTGGTCGGGGAGGAACGGCTCCCTCCCCGACCAGGCCCTCGCGTCACAAGGTGCGCAGCACCTCCAGACGTACGGCGGCTGACGCCTTGTCCAGTGCGGAGCGGCACTCCTCGTGCGTCGCGCCGACCGTCGTGACCAGCGCGTAGCGGCTGGACACATGACCGTTCGGCGGCAGGCGCAGCTCCTGGCCGGGCAACGCGATGGCCAGGGCCGTGTCCACCGGGGCGGGCAGGGCCGGCGTGTCGATGACAACCTCGCGCGCGATGCAGTCCGCCTCCGGGTAGTGGAAGCGCACGGCCGCGACGTTGCGCCGGTCCGGCCGTACGTCCGGCCGCGCCCCGCAGGCCACCCGTGCCGCGACGAGCGCCGCGTCGACACCGAGGGCGAGGCGCCCGATGTCGGGGATGCGGTCCCCGCCGATCCGGGCGTTGATCTCGACGACCTTCGGACCCTCCGCCGTGAGCCGCAGCTCCGTGTGCGTCCAGCCGGTGGTGAAGCCGACCGCGACGTGCGCGGCGGTCACCACGTCGAGCACGGCCGGATCGGTGAGCAACGGGTCTTCGGCGTCGACCAGATGCCCCGTCTCCTCGAAGTACGGCGGGAAGCCGCACTCCTTGCGCGCCACGAAGGCGGGGTGCATCCGTCCCTCGTACCAGGCCGCGTCGACGCTGATCTCGGGGCCGTCCAGGTACTCCTCGACCAGGACGTCCCCCGGCGCCACCTCCACCGCGCCCGGAGCCGTCGCCCCGCGTGCCAGGCGGAAGCGGCCGGAGAGCTGGGCGGGTGCGTCGACCTTCGCCACGCCCGTACTCGCGTTCAGCGCACGGGGCTTGAGGACGAGCGGGTAGCCGACGAGGGCTGCCGCGGCGCGTGCCTGGGGCAGCGACCTGACCAGCGCGGACCGGGCCTGCGGCACCCCGGCCTCGCGCAACACCTCGCGGGTGGCCCACTTGTCGCGGCAGCGCAGCGTCGCCTCCGGCGAACTGCCCGGCAGACCGAGCTGCCGTGCCAGTTCGGCGGTGTGGACGACTCGGGTGTCGTCCCAGGTCATCACTCCCTCGTACGGGAGTCCGCGCACCGCCTCGGCCATGGCCGTGACGTCCGTGGTGTCCACCACCGTGTGCCCGCTCAGATAGGGCCCCTCCCACAACGGCGCCCGCTCCGCGAGGAGATGGACCTCGTACTCCTTCGCGACGGAACGCAGCAGGTACTCGCGGTACGCCTGCGAACCGGCCCCGACCAGCAGCAGCGTCATGACCGGGCCTCCGCTCCGTCGAGGTGCGCGGCGAGCGTGCGCACGGTCCGGTGGAGGTACAGCTGCGGCAGCGGGAACGCGGGCAGACCAGCCGCCCGCACCGCCGCCAACAGCCTGACGCTCAGGAGGGAGTTGCCGCCGAGCGCGAAGAAGTCGTCGTCCAGGCCGACCCGGAAGCCGAAGACCTTCTCCCACAACACGCGCAGCCGCGACTCGGTGTCGTCGCCCTCGGGCAGCGGCTCCTCGTCCGATCCGTGCGCCAGCGGCTCGGGCAGACGTGCCGTGTCCACCTTGCCGTTGGGCGTCAGGGGGAGCGCGGGCAACGCGGTGAGCGTCGACGGCACCATGTGCTCGGGCAGGAAGCGCGCCACGTGCCGCCGTACCTCCGCGGTGTCGCCGTCGGCCCCGTCGCGCAGGACGACGTACCCGTCGAGACGGGCGCCCGCCGTGTCGGACGCGTCGGTCGCCTGCCTCAGGACGACCGTGGCGGCCGCCACCGCCGGCGCGTCCAGCAGGCGTGCCCTGATCTCGTCCAGCTCGATGCGGAAGCCGCGTAGCTTCACCTGGCTGTCGAGGCGCCCGAGGTGCTCCAGACGTCCGTCGGGCAGCAGCCGCCCGCGGTCGCCGCTGCGGTACATCAGGCCGGGCGCGTGCGGGTCCGGCAGGAAGCGCTGGGCGGTCAACTCCGGGCGGTTGAGGTACCGCCCGGCCACCCCCAGACCGCCCACGTAGATCTCGCCGGAGACCCCCGGGGGCACTTCGCGGCCCTCGGGGTCGAGGACGTACAGGTGCCAGCCGGGCAGAGCGGCCCCGACCGAGCGCGAACCTGCCAGCGCCTCGCGGCGGGTGACGGTCTGCGCCGTGACGTGCACGGTCGTCTCGGTGATCCCGAACATGTTGACCAGGCGGCACGCCCACTCCGGGTGCCGGTCGAGCCAGAAGCGCAACGGCCTCGTGTCGAGCGGCTCCCCGCCGAAGACGACCAGGCGCACCGAGTCCGAGACCCGCTTCTCCCGGTCGGCGGTCATGAGCTGGGCGAAGGCGCTCGGCGTCTGGCTGAGCACCGTCACCTGCTCGGCGGCGAGCAGCATCGCGAACTCGGCCGGGTCGCGCGAGGCCCAGTACGGCACGACGACCAAGCGCCCGCCCGTCATCAGGCAGCCCCAGATCTCCCACACGGAGAAGTCGAAGGCGCTGGAGTGGAAGAGCGTCCAGGTGTCGTCGCCGCCGAGCCCGAAGTCGTCCCGTGTGGCGTGCATCAGCGCGCCGACGTTGTGGTGCGGGACCACGACACCCTTGGGGCGACCGGTGGAGCCCGAGGTGTAGATGACGTACGCGGCAGCATCGGCCGGGAGGTCGAACGGCTCCAACGGCTCCCGGCCGTCCCCCGCGAGCGCGTCGGGCCGTACGGTCCGCACACCGTCCCGCTGCGGGAAGGTCTCCGACTCCGTGACGACCAGCGTGAGTTCGGCGTCCTCGCAGGTGTACGCAAGACGGTCCGCCGGATAGGCCGGGTCCATCGGCACGTACGTGGCCCCGCACGTGAGCACCGCGAGCAGCACCACCACCAGGTCGAGCGACCGCTCCAGGCAGACGCCCACCCGGTCCCCCGGCGCGACCCCCAGGTCTCGCAGTGCGGCCGCGTACTCGTCGCCCCGCTCGACCAGTTGACGGTATGTCAGCTCAAGTTGCTCGAACGACACCGCGGGCGCGTCCGGCGTACGCCGGGCCCGGGCACGTACGACCTGCTCGATGCGCTCGTCCGGCACCTCGGGCGCGCGGCCCAGACCGCCGAGCACCGCCAGGTCGCGCAGCCGCTCCTCGTCGAAGAGGGGTATGTCACCGACCCGGGTCCCGGGGGCCGCGCCGGTCAGCGCCCGGTGCGCCGTGACCAGCATGCCGGTCAGCCACGCGACCGAGGCGTCGCCGAACGCGGAGTGGCGGTGGTGGACCACACCCCCGAGGACCGCGGACCCGTTGTCGGCCACGTGCACCGACAGCGCGTGCACCGGGTCCAGGAACGGCCGCTGCGCCAGCGGCTCCGCCTTGACGCCCTCGCCGGTCAGGGCCTCGGGCGCCTCGGTGGTGACCAGACCGGCGAGTGGCGCCCGACCGGTCTCGGGCACGGCCCGGTCCACCTGCTCCAGGTACTGCGCCACCGTCGCGGACGCGTCGACCGTGAACGTCAGCGCCCGCTCGGCGTCCACACCGAGCGTCACCTCGGCGGCGGCCGTGCAGCGCGCGAGGACCAGACCCAATGCGGCCCTGAGCGTGAGCGACGCGGGTGCGCCGCCCTCGGCCGGGACCGAGAAGCGGTGCAGCCCCGCCGTCGTGGCGCCCGGCGTGCCGAGCCCCCACTCCGGCGCCTCGGTCCGATCGAGCCCGGTGAGCGCGGTACGCAGCCGCTCGCCGTGCTCCTTCGGTACGGCGTCCGGCCGCGCCGGCTCCACGAGCAGTGCCTGCGCCAGGTCGTACGGGTCGGCGAGCACGGCCCGGTGCGCCACCACGACCAGGTCCGCCACCCCGTCCTCGTACCGCAGCAGGACCGTGCGCAGCCCGGGTCCGGTGCGCGGATCGGCGGGCCGCGACAGTTCCCGCTCGCGGTGCCGCGCGGCGGCCTCGGAGGCCGCGCCGCCGGGCACGTCCTCGACCCACAGGCGTACGCCGTCGGCGGCGAGCGCCAGGTTCCGGCGCAGCCGCTCGGGGTCGGCGCCCGTGTGCACCCGCAGCGCGAGCGCCTGGCACAGTCGTCCCGTGTCGTTCATCGTCTTCCCCTCCGGGTACTTCTCACGGGCGCTCACCGGCTCGTGAAGCCGCCGTCGACGGTGACCGTGGAGCCCGTCACCTGGCGCGAGTCGTCCGAGCCGAGCCACACCGCGGCCCCGGCCACATCCTCCGGCTCGATCAGCCGGTTCATGGGCTGCGCCGCCACGAAGGTCTCCTCGTGCTCCTCGACCGGCACCTCCAGGGACCGGGCGATCTCCGTGAGCATCCGGCCCTCGGCCGCGTCGTCGTCACGCACCGAACCGGGGCACAGCGCGTTCACGCGTACCCCGAACGGCGCGAGGTCCAGGGCCGCCGCCTTGGTCAGGCCGACCAGCGCGTGCTTCGCGGTGACGTACCCGGCGAAATGCCGGTAGCCGACCAGGCCCGCCGTGGACGCCACGTTGATGACGCTGCCCGCGCGCTGGCTCGTCATCGCCGCGCCCACGGCCCGAATCATCCGCCAGGCGCCCGAGACGTCGACGTCGAGCATCAGGTCCCACTCGTCGGGCGTGATGTCCTGGACCGTCTTGCCCGAAGGGGCGGCTATCCCCGCGTTGTTGAGCAGGACGTCGATGCGGCCGAACCGGTCGAGGGCGCCCTCCACGACCGCTCGCACGGCCTCCAGGTCACGCACGTCCGCCATGGCGGTCGACACCGCGCCGCCGCCCTCCTCCCGGCACATCCGGGCGGTGTACGCCAACTGGCTCGCCGTGCCCAGCGGGTAGGGGACGCCGGCGAGGTCGTCCCCGATGTCGGTCAGCAGCAGGTCCGCCCCGGCCCGGGCGTACGCGAGGGCGCAGGCCCGGCCGATGCCACGGGCCGCGCCCGTGACGAGTGCCACCTTGCCCGTGAGCGGGGCGGCGGTGAGCACGGCGCTCATCGGCCCACCTCCTGGGCGGCCAGCTCCTCGTCGAGGAGGCGGACCAGGTCGGCGGGCGAGTCGACCAGGTACATGTGCCCGCCCGGGAGTTCGACCTGACGGCAGCCGCCCGTGGTCGCCGCGTCCCACTCGGCGGCCTGGGCGCGGTCCACCAGCTCGTCGACCTCGCCCCGGATGGAGACGATCGGTACGTTCAGCGGCATCTCGGACCGGGCGCGGTAGCTCTCGTGCATCTCTACGTCGGCGCGCAGCGGAGGCAGCAGCATCTCCCGCAGGTCGGGGTGCTCCAGGGCCGGATGGGTGTACCCGGCGAACTCCTTGACCTGCTGGAGGAACGCCTCGTCGGTCAGTCCGGTGGCCCGGGTCTCGCGCTGCGTCCACGGCCCGGGTGAGCCGCTGACGAAGAGCTTGACGACCTCGGGGCCGCCGAGCGCGCTGATGCGGTGGGCCATCTCGTACGCCATGACCGCGCCGAGGCTGTGCCCGAACAGGGCGACGGCCGGGCTGCCCGCCACCTCGTCCAGGACAGTGGGCAGCAGGTCGTCGACGGCGGACACCACGTCGGTGTACAGCGGCTCGCCGAACCGCTCCTCACGGCCCGCGAGTTGGACCGGGACGATCAGGACGGTGTCGCTGCCGTACTCCTGGCAGCGGCGAAACGCGGAGGCTCCGGCGCCCGCGAACGGGAAGCACAGGACGGGGATCTGCATGTCAGCCCTCCAACTCGGCGGCGGACGCCCACGCCCGCGCGATCAGTTCAGCGGTGCCGGCGGGGTTTCCGCGCACGAAGTAGTGCCCGCCACCCGCCAGTTCACGGAAGTTCACGTCGTTCGCGACGCGCTCCCAGCAGCGGTACTCGTCGACGGCGTGCGTGAGGCCCTTGTCGTCGTCGGCGACGACGACCGTGAAGGGCGCCTCGATGCGCCAGTCAGGCTCCTCCTCGGTCACGCCGATGAAGTAGCGGTAGCCACCGCACACGTCGTGACGGAACAGGTCGCCCATGAAGGACGTGTAGCGCCGGTCGAGGCCGTCCAGCTCGGTGTAGCCGGTCTCCTCGACCATGTACGAGATGATCTCGTCGTCCGTCCAGGTCTCGATCATGTCGATCGACTCCTGCATGTCCTTCGCGGGCGGCAGCAGCTTGGACCCGATGAACACGTGCCGCAGGTCGAAGCCCCGCTCCTCCAGGACACGGGCCAGCTCCACCGTGACGGCGGCGCCACCGCAGTGCCCCCACAGGATCAGCGGCAGATCGGCCTTCCGCTCGATCTCGTCCGCCATCCGCGTCACCGTCTCCAGGACGTCGGTGAACTCGCCCGGGTGGCTCGGGCTGTGCCCGGGCGGCTCCAGGCCGTACACCACGAGCGACGGGTCGAGCTTCTCGATCTCCTCGGCGAGCGGCTTGAAGTTCACCGGGTGCCCGCAGGGGTACGGCACGCAGACAACGGCTGCCCTGGCGCCCTCGGCCTTCGAGGTGAGCAGGTGCAGCAGCTCCTCCTCGGTCTCCTCGCGGTCGCGCCCTTCGATGAGCGCGGCGAGTTCGGTGAGCCGGGGGACCCGGGTCAGGTCGGAGAGCGTGACCAGGCCGTCGAGTTCCAGCACGACCCGCAGTGCCGACAGGGAGTTGCCGCCGAGCGCGAAAAAGTCGTCGTCCGCGCCGATGTCCTCGGCCGTGAGCCCGAGGACGCTCTGCCACGCCTCCCGGATCCGGGCGACGGTGGCCTCGGTGGCCGTTCCGCCGGACACCTGTGCGACGACGTCCACCTCGTCGGCCGGAGTGCGGCCGAGCAGCGCCAGGTCCTCGTCCGCCAGCAACCGCACAGCGCCGTGCGGCGCGTCGGGCTCGCTCGCCATCAGTTCGAGGACACGGACGAAGTAGCCGCCGATGCGGTCGATCTGCTCCTCGTCGTACAGGTGCGTGTGGTAGTGCAGGCAGAGCTGCACCTCGTCGTCGAAGAAGTGCCGGGAGAACTCCGTACGGAAGGGGAACTCCGTCTCCGAGTCGACCCTCATGTCGAGCATCGAGAACTCGGGCAGCTGCTGGAGGTTCTTCAGCAGGTAGAAGTGGGTGAAGTTGAACGTCGTCTCGAACAGCGTGCGCTGCGTGGAGAGGTCCTGCTTCATCTTCGCCATCGGGTAGCGGCGGTGCGGCAGAAGGTCCAGCTCCGCGCGGTAGACCCTGCGGATCAGATCCGCCCAACTGCCCCCGCTCAGATCGACCTGGAACGGGACGGAGTTGAGGTGCAGACCCAGGGTCGTCTCCGCGCCCGGCAGCTCCGGCCGGCCACTGTGCTCGTAGCCCGTCATCACCTGGTCCTGGCCCGACACGAGGCCCAGCACCTTCATGTGCGCGGCCAGCAGCACGTCCTTGAACGGCACCGAAAGAGCTTCGGCCGTCGCCTCCACACGCTCGGTGAGCCCCGCGGGCAGCGATACGTCCCGCAGCACGACCTGGAAGTCGTCGGTCGCCACCGCGTCCGCCTTCGGCGGGACGTCGGCGGGCGTCGCGCCCTCCAGAACGTTCAGCCAGAAGTCCCGCGACGCCGGCGACCGCAGCGCCTCCGTCTCCAGGCCGACGAAGTTGCGCAGGTGGTTGTCGACCGCGGGCCGCGTCGTGTCCCGGCCCTCGCGCACCTGGTGGTAGAGCTCGAAGAGCTGCGTGTGCAGCAGCGAGATCGACCAGCCGTCGAGAGCCGAGTTGTGCTGGCTGACGGTGTACCGGTACAACTCGTCGCTGAGCACCTGGACGTGCAGGGTTACCAGGCCGCCCTCCTCCCACACGAACCGGCGGGCCTTCTCGCGCGCCAGCCAGTCCTCGTGCCAGGCTTCCTGCCCGGCCCCGTCGAGGTGGCGCAGGTCGGCGGCGGTCAACGGCGGCGGGACATCCCGGTGCACGATCTGGAGGAACTCGCTGTAGCCCGTCAGGTGGTACGTCGTCCGCAGGATCGGGTGCCGCAGCGTCAGCAGCTGCACGGCCTCCGTGAACGCCTCCGTGTCGAAGGCGCCCGTGATCGAGTAGCTCAGCACGTCGTGGTACTGGCCGAGACCGCCCGTGATCTCCGTCTGGAAGATCAGGCCCGCCTGGAGCATCGACAGCGGGTAGGCGTCCTCCGCGTCCGCGGGCAGCAGCGCCCGGTCCGCGTCCGAAATCAGCTCGAACGGCTGGAACGCGCCACGCGCGGCGACGTCCTCGGCGACCGTCGCCGACTCCGCCTCCGCCTCGATCGACTCGGCGAGCAGCGCGATCGTCTGATGCTTGAACAACTGCTGGAAGGTGAAGTCGAGCCCCGCGGCACGGGACTTGGCGAGCACCGACACGAAGTGGATCGAATTGCCGCCCAGTGAGAAGAAGTTGTCGTGCACGCCGAGCTTCTCCCGGCCCAACACGTCCTTCCAGATCCCCGCGAGGATCTCCTCGCGCCCGTTGCGCGGGGCGACGTGCGCCGGGGCCTGCTTGCGCAACGCCTCGGGACGGCGCAGCGCGGCCCGATCCAGCTTGCCGTTCGGCGTGAGCGGCAGCTCGGCCACGGACACGACCCGGCCCGGCACCATGTACTCGGGCAGCGCGGCACGCACGTGCTCCTTGAGCTGCGCCTCGGACGCCTCGCCGTCCAGGACGACGAACCCGCGCAACGACGTCTGCCACCCGTCGTCGACGGCCACGACCGCCGCGTCCCCCACCGCGTCGTGGGCGCGCAGCCGCTCCTCGATCTCGCCCGGCTCCACACGGAACCCGCGCACCTTCACCTGGAGGTCGACCCGGCCCAGGTAGTCGATCGTGCCGTCGGGCAGCCAGCGCGCTCGGTCGCCCGTGCGGTACAGCCGGTCTTCGCCTGTCGCCGCGCGCACCGCGTCGCCGGAGACGAACTTCTCGGCGGTCAGCTCCGGGCGGCCCAGATAGCCGCGCGCCACACCCACGCCCGCGATGTGGAGTTCACCCGGTACACCGACCGGCGTCTGGCGCCCGTCCGCGTCGAGCACGTACAGGCGGATGTTGTCGATCGGGCGTCCGATGGGCAGCCGCGCCCGGTCGCCGAGCCCTTCGACGGGCTGGTGCGTGACGTCGACGGTCGCCTCGGTCGGCCCGTACAGGTTGATCAGCCGTGCGCCGGGCAGGAGTTCGGCGAACCTGACGGCCTGCGCTGTGCCCAGGGCCTCGCCGCTCGCGAAGACCTGGCGCAGGGCGCCCGGTCCCGTGCCGTCACCGAACCGGGCCAGATGCCCGAGGAACATCGTCAGCATCGACGGGACGAAGTGCGTGGTGGTGACCTTGTGCCGCTCCAGTGCGGCCACGAGCGCGGCCGGGTCCTTCTCCACGCCGGGCGCGGGCAGGGCGAGCGCCGCTCCGGTGAACGACCACCAGAACAGCTCCCACACCGACACGTCGAAGGAGATCGACGTCTTCTGGAGCACCACGTCGTCGGGGCCGATGGGGTACGCGCGCTGCATCCAGGCGAGCCGGTTGACCGCGCTGCGGTGCTCCACCAGGACGCCCTTGGGACGCCCGGTCGAGCCCGAGGTGTAGATGACGTAGGCCCCGTCACCCGCGCCGGACACCGCCTCCAGGGGCGAACCGTCCGCCGCGTGCGACGCCTCGTCGTCCAGGTCGAGGCCGGGAGTGTCACCGAGGAGAGACGCGAACCGGGCCTGGTGGAGCGCGAGTTGGGTGGTGCTGTCGGAGAGCAGGTAGTCGATGCGGGCCTGCGGGTACGACGGGTCGACGGGGAGGTAGGTGCCGCCGGCCTTGAGCACGGCCAGGATCGCCGTGATCATCTCGGGCGACCGCTCCGTGACCAGCGCGACGATCGAGTCCCGGCCGACCCCGCGTTCCCGCAGCGTGCGAGCCAACTGGTTCGACCGCGCGTCCAGTTCGGCGTACGACACCGTCCGGTCGTCGCTCAGCAGGGCGGGCGCGTCGGGGGTCCGGGCGGCCTGCGCGGCGAACAGGCCGTGCAGGGTGGCGTCCGTGTCGAAGGGGTGCTCGGTCGCGTTGCTCGCCGCGACGACGGCCTCGTCCTCGGAGGTGCGCAGGTCGATCTCGTCGACGGCCGTGTCGGGCGAGGCGGCGGCCCGCTCCAGGAGCAGGGCGTAGTGCGCGCCGATGCGCTCGATCGACGCCTCGGCGTAGCGGGCGGTGTCGTAGGAGACCGTCACGACCAGTTCCGCGCCGTCACGGGAGGCGGTGAAGCGGACGCCGTCGCGGGACGTGTCCGGGGCGTCGTGGAACCCGTCGAGCGTCATCGCGGTGGCGAAGGCGTCGGCGTGGCCCAGCTCGGCGGCCAGGGCGGCCACCGCGCAGTCCTGACGGCTCTCCGCCTCCCGGACGGAGGCGGCCACCCGGCCCAGCAACTCCCGCAGGGAGCCGCCGGTTTCGACGCGCAGCAGCAGCGGGCCGCCGGCGAACTCGGGCGCGGCGCCCCGCGTCGGCTGGGCTATCGCCACCACCTCCTCACCGGTGTACCGGCCGACCAGGGCCACCAAGGCGGAAGTCAGGACGACGGAGAGCATCTCCGGCTGGTCGCGGCTTATTCGGTCGAGCCGTTCGGTGAGCGTGGTACCGAGGCGTATGGCGTGGGTGCCGTGCTCCGGGTGTGCCTGGGCGTTCTCGGCCGGGTCAGGACGGAGGTCGGGCAGAAAGCCGGGCGTCTGCGTGAGCGAGGCCAGCTGGGACCGCCAGTACGCGGTCTGCGGGTTCGAATCGGAGCGGTTGGCCTCAGGGTCGAGCAGTAGCATGCGTTTCTCCTGCACTGAGCTGTGCACCGTCAGATGTCGTGTGTCTGTGCTGTGAACCGTCAGAAGTCGAAGTCGAAGTCGAGGTCGGGACCGGGCGCCGTCGGCGGGGTCGCGGGCGCGCGGGCGAGTGCGGGCAAGAGGGTGCCGAGCGTGGCCGAGGGGTCGGCGACGACCGCGTCCAAGAGACGGACGAAGTCGTCCCGCCAGGCGCCGACGGTGTCCCGGCGCAGCAGCCCGGAGGCGTACCGCCAGGCCACGCGCAGCGAGCCGGCGACCTCGTAGACCTGTAGATCGAGGTCGAACACGGCCTGTCCGGTCTGCTCCAGGCGCAGGGGGACCCTGGCGCCCTGGAAGTCGACCGCGAGGTAGCGCCCGCTGTGCAGCGCGACGAGCGCGTCGAAGAGCGGGGTGCGGCTGTAGTCGCGCACCGGTGCCGCTTTGGCGACCAGGTCCTCGAAGGGGAAGTCCTGGTGCGCGAAGGCGTCCTCGGCGGCGTCGGCGAGGCGGCGCAGAAAGGTGTCGAAGGGCAGGCCCGGCTCGGCAGTGCCGCGCAGGACCACCGTGTTGGCGAACATGCCGACCGTACGGTGGAGTCCGGGGGCCGTGCGGCCCGAGACGGGCGTGCCGACGGTGACGTCGCTGGTTCCCTTGAGCGCGGCGAGCAGCACGCTGTACGCGGAGGCGAGGACGGCGAAGAGCGTGACCTCGTGCTCCCGGGCCAATCGGCGCAATCCTGAGGTGAGTTCGGTACCGATCTCGAACTCGACCACATCACCGTTGAGTTCGCGCAGCGTGGGCCGTGAGGTGTCCGTCGGCAGGTCCGCCCGGTCGGGAGGTGTGGCGAAGACCTTCTGCCAGTAGGGCTCCTGGGCCTCCCGCAGGGCGGTCCCGGCCGGGCCGGTCAGCCACACCGCGTAGTCCCGGTAGCGGGGCGTCGGCGGCCGAGGGGATCCACCCGCGTAGAGTTTCGCCAGATCCTCCAGGAGCGGTGCGAGGGAGAACCCGTCCACCACGATGTGGTGCAGGTCCATGCGCAGCGTCACCCCGGACGGGGTGCGGTGTACGTCCGCCCGCCACAGGGGGGCTCGCTCCAGGTCGAAGGGGCGCACGAACTCCTTGACAGGGCCAGGAGGTTCGTCCAGCACCCGCACCTCGACGTCGACGTGCGGCTCCACGTGCTGACGTACCTCGCCGCCCTCGACGACGAAGCGGGTGCGCAGAGCCTCGTGGCACTCGGCCAGCCCGGACAGGGCTCGCGCAAGCCGTTCGGGGTCCGTGTCCGCGGGCAGGTCGAGACTGAGCGGCACGTTGTAGTGCACCGCGCGGTGGTCCTTGGCCTGCTCGAAGTACAGCTGGCGCTGTTGCGGGGCCAGCGGGTAGCTCTTCTGCTCGGCCGCGGTGGGGATGGAGTGGCCGAGGCTGGGCGCGGCCTCCCGCAGCAGTTCCGCGAGCCGGGCGGGTGTACCGCCGCGCAGGACGGAGCTGACCGGGCATTGCCGGCCGAGACGTTCCTGTACGCCCACTGCGATCAGGGTGGCCGTGAGCGAGTCCGCGCCAAGGTCGCGCAGGTCGTGGTGGACACCGATGCCGCTGATCCCGAGGGCCTGTTCGGCGAGCTCGACCACGAGCCGCTCGGTCTCGGTCGAGGGAGCGACGTAGTCCGCCAGTGACAGCAGGTGCGCGCCGTCGGGGTCGGGCAGCCGGGACCTGTCCACCTTGCCGCTGTGGTTGAGCGGCAGCGAGGCCAGCGGCACGAGGTACGACGGGACCATGTGCCCCGGCAGCTCCGCCGCGAGCAGGTCGCGCAGGTCGCGGGGCTCCGGTGGCCGCGGGCCGGCGTAGTAGCCGCACAGGTACTTGTCGCCCTTGCCCGGACGGGACCGCGCCACGACGATCGCCTCGGCCACGTCGGGGTGGGCGAGCATGGCCGCCTCCACCTCGGCGGGTTCCACCCGGAAGCCGCGCACCTTGACCTGGAAGTCACGCCGCCCCAGGAACTCGATCACGCCGTCGGGCCGCCAGCGCGCCAGGT
Organism: Streptomyces sp. NPDC005784; assembly: GCF_042871525.1. NCBI lineage: Bacteria > Bacillati > Actinomycetota > Actinomycetes > Kitasatosporales > Streptomycetaceae > Streptomyces > Streptomyces sp. NPDC005784. Next base: position 55,770 of record NZ_JBIAIQ010000027.1, on the reverse strand, counting down.
CGCCGCTGCGGTAGAGCCGGCCCCCCTCAGGACCGAAGGGATCGGCCACGAAGCGTTCGGCCGTCAGTTCCGGACGCCCCAGGTAGCCCCGGGCGACCCCGGCTCCGCCGAGGCACAGCTCGCCGGGCACCCCGACCGGGCACGGGCGTCCCCGCTCGTCCAGGACGTACGCGGTGGAGTTGGTGATGGGGCGCCCGATCGGGATGCGTCCGAGGTCGGACCGGTCCAGTCGGTGCGTCACGGAGAACGTGGTGTTCTCCGTCGGGCCGTAGCCGTTGACCAGGGCCACGTCGGGGCAGGCGGCCATCACCTTCCCGATGTGCACGGACGACAGGGCGTCACCGCCTACCACCAGTTCGCGCAGCGGGCGGAAGATGCTCGCGTCCTGCTCCGCCAGCTGGTTGAACAGGGGCGAGGTGAGCCACATCGTGGTGATGCCGTGCTCGGCCAACTCCCGTCCGAGAGAAGGCGCGTCGAGCACGACGTCGCTGTCCACGAGACGCAGGGAACCGCCGTTGAGCAGGGCGCCCCACATTTCGAAGGTGTTCGCGTCGAAGACGATCGAGCCCGTGGGCAGGATCCTGACGTCCGGCCCGAAGCGCACGTAGTCCGCGCCCTTCACCAGCCGCACCACGTTGCGGTGGACGACCTCCACGCCCTTGGGCTTCCCGGTGGTTCCCGAGGTGTAGCAGACGTACGCGAGGTCGTGAGCGGCCACCGGGTGAGCTACCGCGTCGGAGGTGGCGTTCTCGTCCGCCACCCCTGACCTGGGGGCGAGGACCGTCCCGTCGAAGGTCAGGTCCACCGGCAGCTCACCGGTCGCGACCAGGACGCGCACGGACGAGTCCGCGAGCAGCCAGGCGGCGCGTTCGGCGGGATAGTCGGGCTCCAGCGGAAGGTAGGCGCAGCCCGCCTTGAGGATGCCCAGGGCGCCGACCACGAAGTCGGGGGTGCGCCCGGAGCGCAGCGCCACCCGGTCGCCGGGTGCCGCCCCGGACGCCACGACGCGTCGCGCCAACTCGTCCGACAGCAAATCTAACTGACGGTAGGTCAATTTCTCGGTGCGCCAGCTGAGGGCCATGGCCCCCGGGGTCAGCCGGGCCTGCTCCATGAACAGGCCGTGGATCGTGGCCGTGTCGGGGTAGGGGCGAGCGGTGTCGTTGAAGGCGCCGACGACCCGGTCCCGCTCGCCCTCGGCGAGCAGCTCCACGTCCCCTGTGCGGCATAACGGATGTTCCGTCAGGAAGGCGTTGATCAAACGGAGTTGCTCGGACAGACGTGCCGCCGTGGCGTCCTCGAAGAGCGAGGCGCGGTACCCGAGGAGCAGGTCGTCCCCGTCGCGCGTCAGGAACAGCTCGTGCGGTCCGTCGGGCGCGGGGCCCGGGGCGTCCGCGTACCGTACGGCCGTGCCCGTGAGCGGGCCTTGCGGTCGCGCCCGCTCCGTCCTGGCGAGCAGTGCGGCGACGGGCTCGTCCGGGTGCACGGTCAGGGTCAGGGAGCCCGCCCCGTCCTCGGCCGTGTCGACGTCGAGGAGCAGGCTGCGCTGCCCGGTGTGCCGGTGCAGCAGGACGGCGAGGGCCGCAAGGGCCGTCGGCCCGCCGGCGCCCGGAACGCGCAGGGTGCTGAGGGGACCGGACGCGGACTCCCGGGTGCGGGGACGGTCGGTGACCAGGAGTACGGCGTCACCGTCCCCGTCGGTCCGAGGATCAGGAAGCGGCGTGAACGGCGTCAGGGTCGAGGTCGGAGCCCCGCTTGGCGTGCTGGTCATCGGCTGCTGTCACCCCCAGCCGGAACGGGGTGCGGCGGAAGAGCAGGACGGTGAGCACGCCGGGAGCCGCGGCGAGCGCGGAGACCACCAGGATGAGAGCGCTGTAGTGGCTGCCGCTCAGGAGCACACCACCGAGCGCGGAACCGGCGGGCAGGGCACCGGCCATCACCGTACGCATCAGCGTCATGGCCCGGCCGCGCATCGCGCTGGGCACCCGGGTCATGCGGACCACGCCGCCGAGCACCGTCATCGGCGCGGAGAGGATGCCGTTCAGCGCGAGGCCGAGGAGTATCCACGGCAGCGCGGTCGGCAGGAGCAGGAACAGCACGGCACCGGAGAGGAGTTGGAGCACACCGATGCGGAGCATCTGCCGCTCGGAGGTCTCCACCGCGCCCGAGACGAGGGAGCCGATGAGCTCGCCCGCCGCCATGACAGCCAGCATCAGACCGAGGATGCCGGGGCCACCGCCGAACTCGAACTTCGCGAGCCAGGGGAGCGCCACGATCAGCGCGCCCGCCGAGACATTGAAGGCGCCGAAGGCCAGCGTGAGCACAAGGAGGAAGCGGTCGCGCACGATGAGCCGGAGCACCGGGGTCCAGCCGGGCCTGGCGTCCTTGGTGCCGGGCGCCGCCACCGGTTCGGGCCGGCCCATCGGGGCCTTGATGCGGCTGATCAGGAAGGCGAAGACCAGGTAGGTCACGGCGTCCAGGACCAGCACGTAGGGTGCGCCGAAGGCGGTGATCAGGCCCGCGCCGATGGCCGGGCCGAGGACGTTGGCGGCGCCCATCGCCGTGGACTCCAGGCCCGAGGCCGCCTGGAGCTTGTCCTCGGGGACCAGCTCGGGCAGCACGGCGGGTGTGCCAGCCAGGGGAATGATCTTGAGCAGTCCGTAGATCAGCGCCACTACGTACAGGTGCCAGGTCTGGAGCGCGTCCGCCATCGCCAGCAGGGGGATCAGGGCGACGACGAAGCCGCGGAACACCGAGTCGTAGATGAAGAGCTTGCGCCGGGAGAACCGGTCGAGCAGTGGTCCGACGACGGCCCCACCCAGGATCACCGGGAGGGTCAGGCACACGCCGAGGACGCCGAGCCCCGCGGCTCCCGCCTTCCCCAGCGTGATCCACGCGAGGGCGGCGTAGGTGGCGCCATCCCCGAGGAGATTCAGGACGAGAGCCGACCAGAGCAGTCGGTAGTCACCGATGCGCAGGATGGCTAAATATGCTTTCACGTTCTACACCTTCAGTAGGCCGAAAATGGCAAGCGAAGTGGGCGGAACGGCGTACAGAACACGCCAAGAACCGCTTCGGGTGCGCGAAGGAAAGGCGCACTTCCTCTTGCCTTCGTCAGGTTCGGCGGACATGCCGAAAGGCAACAGAGGAACTGGCCTCAAAATGATTGACCTGCTTATTCACACTTGATCCGGCAGTGAATACCGGAAACCCCCGTACGTGCTCCCCCAGGAAGTGCCCCCGTCTCTCTTCTGCTGCCACCAGCGGCGACGCAGGTTTTCCGCCGCTTTTTTAACATCTCGCTCGGGAGGCGTCAAGTGCGGTTTGCGGGGTGTTCCAATTGGCTGGATCCTCCCTTGAGGATCGCTCGAACACCCCCTGTGAACTGGTCATTGTTGCCGGGACATGTCGCGGCTGGGGCTGGTGGAGTGGGGCATGTCCTGAACTACGAGGTGAAATCGGACTCTCCGCGCGGGATGATTTCAGACCGCCGGGCTGCCCGAAAGAGGGAGAGTCGGCCTTTCGCGCGGCGGCCGGGGCGGGTGGCGTGTTGAGATCCGATTTCGATGGCCAATTGGTGCGGGCTGTCCGCCTGTCGAGTCGGCTCGCCGGGCAATGACGGTGCAGTACGCGCGAGTATCCTTCGCCGTCGTTCGACAGTCAGGACGCTCGTGTCGAAATGATGATTGACACGGCCGCCCGGGAAAGGAGCGCAAGGGCTCGCCCGGTGAGCGTCTCCCGGCGCCCTCGGTCTTCACGCTGTCGCGCGTGCGAAGGGTGAAGCGGACGCCTTTTCCTGGAGGAGCTGGTTCTTTTCCGTGACGGTGCCGCGCGGTCGACTCCGCTCCCGGAGCACCACGCCGGGCGCGGAGCGACAGCCCGCGGTGACCGGCGGTCGATACCGACCGTGACGTCCGCTTATCGGTGTGCCGTGTTCGCCCAGAACATGAACGCGTACCGTCAGTGCGCTCCCGGCCGGGTGTCCGGTCAGCGGACGTCCGTCTCGACACGCGGTACGGCATGCGACCGTACACAGGGGTGCCGGCCGGGCGGGGAGCGTCGCCGATTCGTCACTATGCGTGAGGGAGTGTCCCGGGTGTGGGCCGGCCGGAGGCCGAGGTTTCCGCACGATGGCGTTTGCGTTTCCCGGAGTGGTATGCGGCCTCGACGGCGTTTCGTCAGGTTGGTAGGTCATGTGCACGGAGGGCGGTGGCGGTTGACGCGACAGCCGCGCGGCCGTCCAGGTCGGGAGCGTGCGCCTCGGGGTGGGGGCGGGGTGCCGGGTCCGAGTGGCGTAGAAGGGGTACGCACGATGACGGAGGAGTGTGTCCGGCGGAGTGCGCGAAACGCTCACGCGGACCCAGGGGCCGGTCTGCGTCCCGAGCGAATTCGTCGCTCAATTCATCTGATCTTCATGCCCGACGAGACGGTAGACGTGGCGAGACGGTAGCGCCGGCCTGATGCGCATGGTGTGCGTGAGCCTGTACTTCATCTTCGAACCGCGCGACTGGCTGTAGCGACGAGAGCGGATCCACGGCGGGCGACCGCTCCCCGGAACCTCGCCCGGTTCCCGACGGAGCCGGGTCCTCCAGAGCCGCGCCTGTCAGGGAGACAGCCCGAGGGGACCCGGGCCCATAAAGCTACCGGTGTTTGGCCCCCGCACCGCAGCCACATACCGACATGACCACACGTCACCCGATCGGGTCGGCTCCGAAACTCGTTGCCGATCACGAAATCCCCAGGCAGGCGGCCCCGGTTACCACTCCCGGTGGCTCCCAATGTTCTTGTACGCGCCCGGGTGACGACCACGTCAGCGGAGCCGGCCGATGACGCGCTTCGAAGCGAAGTGCGGACGGTCGGAGTTGGTGCACGCTGCCCACACTGCGACTACTGGTCGACGCGGGTGCACGGCCCGTACCTGAGATGCCCGGCTGATCTTCCGCTGGAATTAAGCTCTCCGGATCCAGAACCAACTGACTGTGGTCGGCGACCTCGCCGACGGCCCGCCGGAGCCGACGTCGCCGGGAATGGGTCAGCGAACTCGGCCTTTGGTACGACGCGCACACCAACACCGAAGACCGGGGCTCATCGGGGTGTCAGCACACAGAACTCGTGACCGTCGGGGTCGGCCATCACCACCCAGTCCACGTCCCCTTGGCAGATGTCGATGCGCGTCGCCCCGAGGGAGACGAGCCGGTCGACCTCCGCCTGCTGGTCACTGCCGGCCGGTGGAGCGAGGTCGAAGTGCAGCCGTTCCTTCCCCGCCTTCGGCATCAGGGGTGGACCACCCCACGTGACCTTCGGACCGCCGTGCGGTGAGCGGATCGCGGTCTCCTGGTCCCGGTCCCAGACCAACGGCCAGTCCAGCGCTCGGCTCCAGAAGTACCCGGCCTCCCGCGATCCATCGCCCGCGAGCGCTCCGATGAATCCGCACTCGGCGAGGAAGCGGTTTCCGGGCTCGATGACACAGAACTCGTTGCCCTCCGGGTCGGCGAGCACCACATGCCCCTCCTCCGGACGTTGACCGATGTCGATGTGCCGGGCGCCGAGTTCGAGCGCCCTCTCCACCACGTGCTGCTGGTCGTCGAGGGACGTGCTCGTCAGATCGAAGTGCATGTGGTTCTGGCCCGTCTTCCGCTCCCGGGTCGGAAGGAAGCGGAGCCGGAACCCGGTGTCATCGCTGGGCAGCAGCGTGATGCCGTCGGAGGGGTCCTCGGACATCTCCCAGCAGAGAAAATCCGCCCAGAAGCGCGCGAGTCGGAGCGGGTCGTGCGCATCGAAGCAGAGCGCGTGCAGGTGAGAAGTCATCCGTAGGTCTCCCGGTAGGGGAAGGCGGGTCGTGCTGGAGCCTGCCAGGTCGGTGCCACACGGTCACTTGATTACTGACTTCGGCGTTTCAGGATTTGGGGCTTCGTCGGACGAAGACGCCGCTGCAGTGATCAGTGGCTTCTACGAGGCGTGCCTCGGCAAGATCACCGTGATGGTCGCCGCGTGAGCCCACCTGGGAGCATCGCGCAAAGCACCTGATGTGAAGGGACAGGCCGCCGCATCGGTCCTCACCTGTCTCGACATGCGTGATCGGGCTGATGTTGGTGTGCTGGTAGCGAGGGGTCTGCGTCACCGCGTACGAGCCGGCGGCCGTGGGCAGGACTATTCCGGCCCACCGTTCAGCTTTCCGCCCGGGAAAGCTGATCATCGTCGGCGTGGCGCCGGGCTGCTGGGCAGCAGTCCGGCTGGCTGATCACGCTCTGTGCGAGTCCCCGAGGCCGCTCGCCATGTCTCGTGAGCGTTCAGGAGGCCGTTGATCGCCAACTGCTGCTGAAGCCCATCGCCAAGCGCCGTCCTGAAGGTGGACAAGGCAGGTGTCACCCCGGCGAAGTTGCACCGGCTTCGGCACACGCGCGAACGTCTCAGACGAGGGAGACACCATGCCCGTGTCCATCGATGTGTTCAACAGTGGCTACAAGCCCATTCCGAACCCACCCGGGTGGACCGCACCGCAGCAGGCCACATGGCCGGCCACCACGGCGACCCTGATCACCGGCAGTACTGACGCCCTCCTGGTCGACGCCCTGATCACCACGGCCGAGGGCGAGCGACTGGCCACCTGGGTACAGGCCTCGGGCAAGAACCCCTCGACGGTCTACATCACGCACGGGCACCCGGACCACTTCTTCGGTGCCGGGCCCACGCTGGCGGCGTTTCCTCAGGCGCAGTTGGTGGCCCTCCCAGAGGTCGTGAGCGACGCGCAGCGGTCAGCCCAATCGCTGGAGAGCTGGAGAGCTTGGTTCGGGGGGCAGTTCGACGAGAAGGCAGCCATTCCGACGGCGCTCACCGCCAGCGAACTCGAGATCGACGGCCATCTTGTGCGCCCGCTTGCCCTCGGACGGAGCGACGGCGTCCTCAACACCGTGGTCCACGTTCCGGATCTGGCCACGGTCGTCTCGGGCGACGTCGCCTACAACAACATCCACATGTGGCTGTGGCGCTCCACCCCAGAAACCCGAACCGAGTGGCTCACCACGCTCGACGCTCTCGAGGCTCTCCGACCGGAAACAATCATCGCTGGTCACAGGGACCCGGATGCACCTGACGACGACGCGCGACGCATCCTCGACCAGAGTCGGCACTACATCGAGGACTTCGACAAGGCGGTAGCCCGCAGCAGTTCCATCGCCGACCTGGTCGGCCGGATGATGGAACGGTACGCGGCGTATGGAAATCCCTACACACTGCTGGCAGCGGCTGCAAGCCAGTTCGAGGATCACTAGAGACAACGGTCTGTCGTCAGGGCACTTGCCTTTGACCTTCTAGCGCCGGCTCAGATGACGATCTGCTTTCAGGCGCCACCCGACAGCGCCGGTGATCTCAGTGTGGCATCAGCAGGTACGAGAGCCACCGAGACCTGGACCCGGTCCTGGCCGAGTTCCGCAGCAACCAGCGGGGCATCCTCCCTACCCTGTCCAGATGGTCACTCCGATCGAACTCGTCATCTTCGACTGCGACGGCGTGCTCGTCGACAGCGAAGGCATAGCCGTCCGCGCCCATGTCGCCCTGGGCGCCGAGCTGGGCTGGCCGCTGACCGAAGCCGAGGTGATCGAAAAGTTCATCGGCCGGTCGCCCATGTCCAACTTCGAACAAATAGCCTCCGCTGTAGGGCCGAACCGGGCCGCGCTCTGGCAGGAGAGATTCGAGCAACTCCACCGCACGGCCGTCGATGCCGGACTCACCCCGGTCGACGGCATCCTCGAAGTTCTCGACAACCTGACGCTTCCCACCTGCGTCGCATCGGGCGGCGGCCACGACACGATGCGCCACACCCTCGGCCGCACCGGAATCCACCCGTACTTCGAAGGCCGCATCTTCAGCGCCGGCGAGGTCGCCCACGGCAAACCGGCTCCCGACCTGTTCCTGCACGCTGCCAAGCAGATGGGCGTCCACCCCTCGGCCTGCATCGTCGTCGAGGACAGCAAATACGGGATCCAGGCGGCCCGCGCAGCCGGGATGCGCGCCCTTGGCTACGCCGGGGGACTCACACCCGCGCGATGGCTGGAAGGACCGAACACCACGGTCTTCGACGACATGCGCGAACTCCCGAGGCTCCTCGCAGAAGCCTGACCGACCAGGCGTCAGTGATCTTGGCGTGTCTGGTGTGATCACGGTGTCGGAGCCGTCCTGGACAGTCCCGTTCACCGGGCTGAGTCCACGTCAGTTCAGCACACCGATCACCGCGTTGCGGCGCGAAGTCGCAGACCGAGTCCGCAAGGGCAGGCCATGGAGCTTGCCGCTGCAAGACCGGGTACTGCTGGTCGCCGCGTACTGGCGAACCAACCTGACACTGCGCCAACTCGCCCCGCTCTTCGGGGTATCGAAATCCGCGGCAGACCGCATGGTCAACCACCTCGGACCGGCGCCGGCATGCAGCAACGCAAGCGGTTCCTCAAGGACAAGGTGCTGATCGTGGACGGCACCCTGTCCCCATCCGCGACCACAGCATCGCCGAGCAGTCGAAGAACTACCGGTACTCGACAAACCACCAGGTCCTTAGGTCGGCAACCGCAACGACTGCAAGGCGTGGGAGCTGTCAGGCGTGAAGGCCGCCGTCGGCCACACCATGGTGATCGCCGACGGCGGCTATCGCGGTGACTACCCGGACCCACCTGCACGCGACCCTTGCCGAGACAAGGCATATGTTCATCATCGACGCCGAATGGGAGATGCTGATCGCCCGTATCGCGGTCCCTGGCCTCACTTGGCGCGCTGTCCGATACGGAGGACGCTCAGATAACGGCGTGATGCCCGGTCGCCCATCCGCGTGCGGATGCGCTCGGCGATGGCATCGAGCAGGGGCTCGCGAACGTCGCGGGCGAGCCTTAGATACAGCGACGTCGAGCGAAGGAGATCGGCGAAGCCGTCCCCGCTGAGCCATTGAACGGTTGGGTACCAGCGCACGATCGTCGGGCCGAACAGCCCTCCGGGATCGTCGACCAGGCCCCAGCCCTCGTCGGTGGCGCGCACGTCGTCCTCCAGCGGCGGATGACCCCAGCTGGGATTCCCGGGGCAGAACCGCTCGTGGAGATCGGCGGTCTCGGCGTACACCTCGGGCTCTCCCGGCCGGCGGACAACGACGTTGCCTAGCAGGGCCGTCCAACCTCCGGGATGGAGCACGTCGTGTGCTCGCTGCCAGCCGATCGACGGGTCGACCCAGTGCCACGACGACGCAGCCACGAGAACATCGAAGCGTCGACCGCGCTCGTCCCACTCCTCAAGGGCCGACGTCTCGACTTCGACGTTGCGGAAGGTGGCGAGCCGCCGGCGAGCGAGTGCGGCCATGTCTGCGCCCGGCTCGATGGCGGTCACTGAGCATCCGAGGGCTGCCAGTGACCGCGTCGCCTGACCGGTACCGCAGCCCACCTCCAGCACCGACGACCTCTGGTCGATGCCGGTGACGGCGACAAGGTCCGCGAACAGCTCGTCGGGGTACCCCGGCCGAACCCGGTCGTAAAGCTCCGGCACCTCGTTGAACACTCGTCCGAGGTCGTGCGGATTCGGGTGCACCATCGGGTCATCAGCCACGAGCGCACAACCTATGAGGCTCGTCCACGGAGAAGCCACTGGATTACCGGCAGCCGCTGACGCGCTGCCGTACTCCACCGGCCGTAGACCTCCACCGGGCCGTAGACAACCGAGGCCTGAACCGCGGGTGATCGCGCCGGCTGGGCGGCCGGTTGCTTGGTCGTACCCGGTCACCTTCAGCCCGGTTGGAAGAACGCGAGCATTTTCCGGCCGGCGTCCGGCGACGACAGGATTTCCTGGACGTGCGCGGACTGCCGACCGGCGGCGCTGGTGCGTTCGAACATCTCGCCTTCGTATTCTTTGACGGCGGCGGGAAAGTCGTCCGGATGCGCGGCCAGCGCGAGGCCGAGCCGGGCGCCGTCGAGCAGCGCCATGTTGGCGCCCTGCCCCACCGGCGGCATCAGGTGCGCGGCATCGCCGAGCAGCGTGACGTCCGGCGTCGACGGCCAGGTCAGCCCGACCGGGAGAGTACTGATCGACCGCGGCAGCACCGTGTCGTCGCAGGCTGCGATCAGTGCGGTGAACCGGGAGTCCCAGCCGGTGAACAGGTCGATCAGCCGCGCCCGGGCGGCGGCGGGGTCGCCGAACGGGACCCCACTGGTCGCGAACCAGTCCTCGGCGCTGTTGCAGAAGCTGAGGTAGATGCGTACCCGGCCGTCGCCGTTCCGCTGCGCCGACAGGGATTGTCCGTTGCCGAGCACCCAGTAGTTGCCGCGCCCAACCATCGCCGCGAGGTCGGGGCGGGTGCGGTCGATGTCGGGAATACCGAGCTCAACGACGTTTTGACCGGTGTGCGCTGGTCGGGCGTCGGTGAGCAGCGTGCGGACCCGGGAGTCCGCGCCGTCGGCGCCGACCAGCAGGTCGTACGTCGCACTGCTGCCGTCGGCGAAATACAGCAAGCCGTTGTCGGCGGATTCGAACGCGTGCCCCCAGTGCACCGCGTGTTCGGGGAGAGAGTCCAGCAGCAGGTTGCGCAGATCGGCACGGTCGACCTCAGGTCGGTCGAGCGGGGCGTCGTCGGGCGTATCCTCCTGCAGCAGCAGGGTGCCGTCCGGCTCGAGAAGGCGCAGGTCCTGGCCTTCACGACGGGCAATCGCGTGGAACTGGTCGATCAGGCCGGCCTCGCGCAGCGCCCGCTGCCCGGTCCCGGAGTGCAGATCAAGCATGCCGCCCTGACCGCGCGCGCCGCGCGACGATTCCCGTTCGTACACGACGGCGTCGATGCCGTTCACGTGCAGCACACGGGCAAGGGCCAGGCCGCCCAAGCCGGCTCCGACGATGGTGATGGTCATGGCTGCCTCCGAATCACCGTATTGACTGCTCGCGGGACAGCGACCCGTGGTGCCCGTGGGCCACCACCGGCGGGGCCCCGAATGCGATCCTGGACTCGCCGATCGCCCGGCCGGGAACGTGGTCAGCCGGCCGGCCTCGGCCGGCTCGGCGACGCGTGACCACCAGCGCGTGACCACCAGCGCGTGACCACCAGCGCGTGACCACCAGCGCGTGACCACCAGCGCGTGACCACCAGCGCGTGACCACCAGCGCGTGCCGGCCGGTGGCGACGGCTTGGCAGGCGCCGCGCTGTGCCTCGGTGGGCGCGGCGAACGCGCTGGTGAACGACTCCCTCGTCGCCGCCGAGAACGGCGCCGGTGCGTCGTCGCTCGCCACGCCCCCGTCCTCGCCTCTCCAACCGACAGGTTCCGGCCCGCTGATCAGTCGGTTCACCGGCGGAGCCGGGGCGCGAGGATCGTGCGCACGACCTTGGCCACTTTGCTCGCGGCGGATCCGTCCTCTTCTCCGGGTTCCGGTTCCAGCACACGCTGCATCTGCAGCAGCATCTGGTTGGTCGACCGCCAGAGCGGGACGAACATGCCGGCCACCGGTCCTACGCCCTGGATCGGGCCGTTGGACAGCTCGGTGACCTTCTTGGCCATCGTGACCGTTGCCGGGTCCCGCAGGATCAAGTGCACCTCGTCGTCGACCAGCCGGATCTCCATCTTGCGCGCGGCGGCCTCCTCAGGGTTCGCGTCCGTGGTCGTCTCCGGATCCAGCTCGTCGATCTTGGCAGCGACCGCGTCCGGGTCGACCCCGAGTTCGCGCAGCACCTTGGCCGCCATGCTGTTCTCCGCCCGCAGCATCGCCTCAAGCAGGTGATGGCTGCCGACCGGTGCGCCACCGGCCAGCGCGCTGGCGGCGGACACGGTGTCCTCGGTGGCAGATGTACCGGCCGGCCATGGGTTGGCCGCGACGTCCTGCGATCCCTCCGACGACGCCAGCACCGCGGCACGGATCTTGCTGATCGGATGGATCCGCTCGGCAAGTACCTTCGCGCCGACGCCCTCACCTTCCCTGACAAGGGCAAGCAGGATGTGTTCCGTACCGATGTAGGTGTGGTGCAACTGCACCGCCTCGCGCAGGGCGAGGTCCAGCGTCTTCTTCGCGCGCGGCGCGAACGGGATATGACCGCTCAACTCCTGCGTGCCGGGCTTGACCACCGCGGCAATATCGACTTGCGCCGTCTCCTTGTCGTACCCGAGCTGGTGCAGAACTTTCGCCGCCATGCTGTCGGGCGCGTCGAGCAGCCCCAACAGGATGTGCTCCGTGCCGATGTAGTTGTGCTTGAGCAGCCTCGCCTCCTCCTGAGCCGTGACGACCACTTTGCGGGCTTCCACCGTGAACCGTTCAAATGGCATGCCTTCATCGTCTCAACCATGTCAATACACTGTTATTAATAGGGTCACCATGCTGAAAGGAGGGTCGATGGAGACACCGTCGGACTGGGAGGACCGGCTCGCGCGCTGGCAGAACGAGCTGGAGCTGTTCGAGCAGCTGGACGAGACACCCTGGGTCACGCTGGCCAAGGCGGAAGCGGAGACCGGCGTTTCCCGCTCGGCCCTGCGGTCCTGGTACCGCAATGGCGAGATCCAGTCCCGGCTGGTGGACGGCCCGAACGGACCGCAGCGCCTGGTCCAGCTGGAAGCGGTGATCGAGCGCGCCGCCGCATCACCGCGCATTCAACGCAGGGCGGAACGGGAAGTCAGCCTGGAAGCCCAGGTCACCCTGCTTCGGCACAGGGTTGACCAGCTTGAACTGCGGCTCGCCGCCGTGGAGCGGAAGTGACCGGCGCGAGCAGCACCGTGCCATCGGCCCGGAGCGGTGAGAGTGGCCACGCCTTCAGGCCGGGGCAACCGCATTTCTAGACGACTGTCAGAGGGCGATCCGAGCTTCGATATCCGCTTTGCCGGCCGTTGAGCCTGGAGGCTGTCATCGCGGGGTCAGCCTGAGCGCTCGCGCACCGCTTTGCCAGACCAACTGGAGGTCGTCCCGGTCCGGCTCGCCGTCCTCGCCGACGTGGATGCCGTTGAACTTGGCGAAGGTCGGGTTGACCCGCGCCATGCGGGCGTAGGCCGAGACGACTTCAGACTCCTTGGTATAGGTCTGCACATCGGCCCAGCAACGCTTGCCCCTGAGCCGGATCGCGACCGGCTCGCCGGTGCGCAGGTTGCGTCCCCATCCAAAGGAGGTGCCGATCAGGAGACCGTCACCTCGAGCAATGTAGGCGACTGGGACCGAATAGCGCTTTCGCGACTTGCGGCCCACAACGTAGAGGGTGACCAGCCGAGTGCCGATGATCCGGGACAGGCCTGGCGTTCGCAGCAGGCCACGGACCAGCAGGTTCACCAGTCGCTGCCCTGGCATCGTGCGGGCTCGCGGCTCGGCCCGGGAGCGTGAACCGCCCGCACTTGCGTCAGTGGTCATTGCTGCTCGTGGTGACTTGGCCGACTTCGGGGAGTCGCTTGTCGTTCGCCGAGGCAGGGACCATCCGTGTGACCACGCTGGGCATCGCGCCGACTGTGAACACGCGGACCAGGTCGTCGACGGCGACGGCGATGAAGGAGGCTTCGAACGGCACCCGGTCGGGCAGCGGGATCTCGTGGAACCCGGCACCGAGATTGCCGTCGAAGACCAGCATCGAGGTGCTCTTGGGCTCGGGAGGCGTGAACGAGGTGTGCCATAGAGCCTCGACGGCGACGTGCGCGGGTTCCTTGAGTGTCAGCTGCGCGCACCGGCGGACGACGTCGTAGGTGATCTCCGCACCGTCCGGGCCTCGTTGCCCCTCGGAGGTGACGGCCTCGACCTGGGCGGCGATGAGACCGGCGATGCCGGCGAGTCCCTGGACGAAGCTCACCCGCGGGTTGCGCTTGGAGACTTCCCCGAGCAGGTACTGCTTGGTGTCGGCCGGGACCATCCCGCCGAAGACCAGTACGTCGAGGTCGGTGACGTCGTAGTCGTCGAGAATCTGGTCGAACTGGTTGGTCGCGTCGGCGGTGTAGCCCTTGGCGCGCAGGATGTCGACTGTGGCGACAAGGACGCTGGGGCTGCGGCCGACCACGAGGATGCGATCGGGTTCGTTGGTGGGCGTGGGGTCCATCGTCAGATCTCCTTGGTGGATGGATTCGAAACCGGGCTACGAGCTGCGGCTGGGCGAGTTGCAGGTCGGCCGGCCGTTCGTAGCCGCCGGTGACGGGGGCGTGGCGAGTAGGGGGTCGTTGCGTGCTGTGCCCACTCCTATGTTGACTCGGCCAATGTTGGCCTATCCAACATAAGCGTTGTTGGCTGTCCCCACAATTGGTAATCTGAAGACATGCCTGCGCATCCCGTTCAGCCCGGCCGTACGCCGGATCGGCTCAAGGACCGCCCGACCTGGCTCATCAGTCGCACCTACGCGCGCTCCGCGGCATTGCTCGCCGCCGGATTCGAAGCCAACGGCAACGGCCTGCGCGGATACCACTACCGGTTGCTCGCCGCACTCGAACAGTGGGGGCCCGCGAGCCAAGCCGACCTCGGCCGCGATACCGGGATCGACCGAAGCGACGTCACCGCGGCGCTCACCGAGCTCGAATCATGCGGCCTCATCGAACGCAGGGTCGACCCCGACCACAAGCGTCGAAACATCGTGACGATGACGCCTCAGGGCCTGGACGTCCTCCTTGAGCTCGACGCCGTGATCGACCAGACGCAAGAGGCTGTGTTGGCCCCCTTGACGGCTGCCCAGCGACGCCAGTTCGTCAGCCTCATGTCGCGGCTGTTGGCCGTCACTTGATGGTGTGGGTTTGGTCGGATTCGGCTGGTCGCTGACACTGGGAGTGCTGGGCTGAACGGGGGAGCGGGCGCAAGCGGTGTCCGAGCGACTTGTCCGACGGGCGCTGGGCTCTGATCGAGCCGGTGATCACCGCGGCTGCTCCACCCGCCGCCGGATCGGCTGCAGGTGTGGCTGGACAGATCAATCGACGACGGGTACACACCACGCGAAGTTCCTGGCGGACACTGGTGATCTTGGTCGAGAACCCGTCTGCCAGGAGCTTCATTGCTGCGCGGGCTGTCCAACGGGCGGTCGGCACCGCCGGCCTGGAAGAGGCTGAGTGAGTACCACCAGTCGGAAGTCAGGTTGATGTAATGGATCCCAGACTCCTCCCACAGCTCATGGAATGGGTAGTAGACAAGTACGGGTACAGCCTCCAGGACTTTATGGCGGCCAATGTCACGGTCGCCGACGCCACCGCTCTGATGGCGTTGTACTGGCCCAAGTTCGTCGAATACCAGGGCTGCGTCTTCCCGGGCTTCAAGTTCAGCCCCGAGGGCGTGGACCAATGGCTTGAGCGGCTGCCCGGCGACCTGGGCGCCGTTGAGTCTGTGGTGAACCATGTACACCTGTGGGACCACTTCACGCTGACCTCGGACGCCGAGTACGCCGCGCTCTCGGAACTGGCGGCGCAAATCGCCATCATCTGGCGGAGCGCGGCGCGGCAGGCCTTTCCGGAGAGAGAGTTCGACATCTCGGTGGCGGATGGCACAGGCGGCGACGGTCCGACCATCAGCCTCGTCAGCATCTGACGCCGTGTGTACTGACTCAGGGCTGCCTCGCAAAGGGCCTGTAGGACTTGGGCCGCTTGAAGATCGCGGTGCGAGTGGGACGCGGCAGGCTGCCTGTGGAGAATGCGGGCGACGGCGATCTCTGTCTCTCGTTGAGCCGTACGGTGAGGACTACTGGCTGAAGCCTGGAGAGGTCTTCACTGCTGCGCCTGAAGTCGAAGGGACCCCCATGCCTGGTTCTCCACCGTCGTCTGGGAGGGAGGCATCACGGTGTGGCCCTATGAGGACGGCGACCCGGGCAGGATTGTCCTGGAGTACACAGTGAGTGACGCCAACGGCACCTGGCTGGAGTGCGGTCACCAGAGGCCCCCGGGCCAGCGGTTCTCAGCAGCCGGTCCTGTAATGGACTGACTTGCCACTGTCTCGCTTCCGCCAGGTGCAGTGCCTCATCGACTACTACAGCAAGTACCAGGACTGGCTCGACGTCGACGGGGACTACGGCCAGGCAACCGCGCAGGGCGTCTACTACGTGCAGACGTGCAACGGCACCACGGGTGGCGCCGACGGCATCGTGGGCCCCAGCACCTGGTCCCGCCTCTACAGCCCCAAGCCCGCCTGTGCCCTGTAGCAGCGGCCTTCCGTTCCACCGGCCGCCCGCCTCCGGTCCCGGGGAGCGGGCAGCCCGGCCGCCGACGCCCCCGTAGGAGGAATCACGCGATGACGGACCCGGACTCGCATGCCGCGGGCCCCCGGGGGACAGGCCACGCGGCGTCCCCAGTACCTCGGCGCGTGTTCCTCGGCGCGCTCGGAGCCGCCGCCGCGTCGAGCGAGGTGCCCCGCCCGAACTCGGCGGCGGCCTCCGCCGCGTACACGCTGCTGTCCCGAGACGCATGGGGCGCGGACGAGACACTCCGGGGATCCGGCGGTACGGAGATCTGGCCGCCCGAGTACTACTCGGTCCAGACCCTCATCGTGCACCGCACCGACGACGGAAGCAGCGATCCCGACCCGGCCGCTGTGATTCGAGCGATCTACCGCAACGACGCGGTCGGCAAAGGCTACGGCTACAACTTCCTGATCGACCGGAACGGCCTGGTGTACGAGGGGCGTTGGTCCGGCACCGACGGCACGGCCGCACACGACTCCGGAGGCCCTTTCGTGCCCGGGCAACGCAGCAGGCCAGGGCCCTACACGGGCTCGTTGAGGCGGGGCTCGTCCAGAGGCGGTCCACGGTTTATCCGATCACCGTTCGATTGCAGCTCCGGCACGGCAACGGGGCCGTGCCGACGGTCCGGTGGTCGGTCGGCCGATGTCAGGCGAAGGTGGCGATCAGGGATAGGGCAGAGGTCAGGAGGGATACGAGTCCGGGCACGCCATCGCATTTGGCCAGGACTTGTTCCAGCATGGTCGTGGCGGTGGAGCGGCCACCAGTGTCGTCGAGACGTTGCTGGGCGGTGAGGTCCAAGAGGACGACGCACTGCTGGTAGTCGTTGACGCGGCCTTGTTCAGCCGCCAGTTGTTGTCGGATGCGGTCGAGCAGAGCGCTGAATTCCTTCAGTTGATCGGGGCCGGTGCCGGTGTTGGTCTGGCTCTGGCGGGAGTTGGTGGCACCTGGCTGGTTCTGGACGTTCCCCATCGCCCCGTAATTCACGACGCCGGAGTTGTCACCTGGGGGTTGGCTGTTCCTGCGGATCACGCTTTGCCTCCTGCCGTTGGTGGCCGGACGTTCATGTGGGAGCCGACTGCTCCGGGTTGGTTCTGTACGGAGCCCATTTCGCCGTAGTTGATGACGCCGGCGTTCTGGAGAATGACCGTGGTCTGCTCCCGATAGGAGGCGATGTCGACGTTGTGATCGACGAGGAACTGCTCGACCGAGTCGAAGATGCGCCGTTGCATCATCTCGATGTAGCGGCGCGCGTCGTCGTACTGGAGCATGTCGTCCATGTATCGGGTTGAGTATGCCTCGCGCAGGCTCACTGGACCCTTCTGCTCGTCGAGTTCGGGGTGCCGGCGGCCCCTACCGGGATTGAACAGATGCGCGATCATCAGCACCACGTCCACGGCCGAGGCAAGCCAGGCGCGGCGGTGCCAGGACCAGCCCGAGGCAGCGGCCGAGCCGTCGGCGGTACGCAGAGTGGGGTGGAGAGGGTTGATCACGTGGGGGCGGACAGTGACCCGCAGGTAGTGGTCCTCATAGGCGAAGCCAACGAAGACCGAAGCGACCAGTTCACCGTCCCAGGAGATGACTCGGGCGCACAGGAACCGGCGGGCCACCTTCGGAGTGCGTCCTGCACCGACGGCCCGGGGGCCCTGTTCGGCCAGGACGTTCAGTGACGTCCACTGTTCGGGAGTGATGCCTTTCCAGCGCTCTGCAGAGATCGCGGCGACGCCATACGCTTCGAGCCGGTTGTCTGGGTGGAAGTCGGGGCTGGGTGCGATACCTCGCTTGAGCTGGCTCACGACATGGGCAAGCAGGTTGTCCGGGGTAAAGTGCTTGACGCCGGTTGGTTCTGACCCGGTTGGGGCGAAAAAGTCTTCGATCCGGGGACTCGGAATGACGGGGCCAGGTGCGCCGTCCTTCTTGGGCTTTGGCTGCGCAGGTAGGACGTCGATGCCGATCTGGGCCTCGTACCAGACTTTGCCTGCCCCGACGAAGTGGTACCTGGGGCTATCTGCGCGGATTTCGGTGACGTACGGAATGACCGTGCCGAACTTGAGCTGTCTGACGGCGTCTAGAGCACGGCGGCTCTTCCGGGTCAGGCCGCGCGCTTGGGTACTCGTTTCGTCGGATTCTCCGGTCACTCGTATTAAATGGCGGTGGGCGAGGAGCCGGTCGAGGTAGAAGGCGGCCCAAATGCCCGCCGTCACCACGGCCAGCGCCCACTCGGCGGCTGAGGTGTACAGGCAGGCGAGTCCGGCCAGGATGGCAAGAGCCATGACAGCCCGCCGTATGTACAGCAAATGCTCGGCGGCGGCGCAGCGTTCGATGACGGGGGTGAGTTCGAAGCCGAAGGCCGGGACGGGGCGGCCAGCGGCCACGCGGTCGCGTACCCAACGAACATAGTCGGGCCCGATGATTACCTTCGGCTGTGGTTTATCGGGCAACCCCGCGTCGGCGTCCTTTTCCGCTTCCCGCCTCTTGTCCAGCCACGTCTTGACGAAGACGGGCGTCATCTTCTTCCTGAGCTTGGTCCACTCGTTCTTCCGCCATGCACGGAACTCCGCGGGGGAGTCAGGCCGTAAGTACGCCACCGCACTCAGCAGCCGTGTCGTCTCCGTCTGATCCGACCCCTGGCCGTGCGTGCCGTTAGCGCTACCCAGTGGTATGGCAGGCGCACTGATCAACGAGATGCCGATGGCCGCAGAGCTGTCCGCGTCTTTGCCGAGCTCTCTGCCTAACCCCATGCCTCGCCCTCACCCCCGTCCCATGCGCGGCCCCCTTGGCCGCTGGGTGGCCCATGCTGCCGTGCGGTCCAGGTTCTGACTACACCACCAACTACAACAAAACTGGCAGACCGGGAAGGATCAGGGGCGCCGGGGCTGCGTTAGCAGACTCAGGGCAGATGACGGTCGGTATGGTCGCGCAGAGCGCGGACGTGCGGAGGTCCTGCTCGACGCAGGCAAGTGGTGGTGCGTCGGGGCGGGGAATTTGACATTGCGATGGAACCGCTAGATGCGCGTCGCGCGCTCTCAGCTTGGGAAGCTGCGCTCATTTGCGGCTGATTCAGTCGCTGACCTGGGCGAACGGCTGGACTGTGGCCTTGTAAGCGACGCTCGCATTCACCGTGACTCCCCGCTGTTCCCCGCTCGTTGTGGTGCAGTTGTGGTGGGGCTCGTGTCACCGAACTGCTTCATCAGCAGCTCCTTCTACCCCCTGGCGTGAGGTCGTGCTCACGCCTACCGTGCTCGCCACGGTTCCACGTGATGACACCTTTCCCGTCGGGCATAGCCCCCGGGAATGTCCACGCTGACGGAATCCCAGAAGGGCTCGGACTCCCTGAAGTGCCCGCCCCCCGTGTGCCACTGGAGCCCGGGATACGCGCGGCGCAGAGACCGGAGAGCGGTTGAGGCCAGGCCGTAGCGCTTGTAGCCCTCGTAGGTATAAGGCGATTCCACCCAGCCAATCCGGCATTGATCGTGTCCTGTCTCGGTTGATAGCTGACACTGCGGCTTCACCTGATGCTTGACACCGCTTGCTCGGCTTGGCTGTGCGATCGTTTGTGAGAGGGCACACGAGGTCCAGAGCTGGCACTCCTGTACCGGGGGTCCGAGGATGCTCGCATGAAGGTGCCGATCGGCCGCCCGAGTTTGCGGCCCTACCTGCCTTACCAGCAGCGCACTGCAGCGCATCGTGAGGGGCTGAGCGCTCACTTTTTGGGCACCAGTTCAGTACTGCTGTCGGACGGGCAGACCTCGGTGCTCAGCGACGGGTTCGTCACCCGCCCGGGGATGATGCGCGTGGGCATGGGCAAGATCGCCCCGAACCGCGCGCTGGTCCGTGCCGCCATCGAGCGGCTGCGTGTGGACAACCTCGCCGCTGTGGTGTGCGCGCATTCCCACTACGACCATGCCCTCGATGCACCGGTCTGGGCGCTGGAGACCGGCGCCGACCTGGTCGGGTCGGAGTCCACCGCCAACATCGGGCGCGGCCTGGGGGTCCCCGAGTCGTCCTTGCGGGTGGTCGGCGATGGCGGCACCGTGAGCTACGGCAGCTTCACGCTGACCTTCCTGGACTCCGTGCACAGTCCGGGTGACCACTACCCCGGTACCGTTGACCAGCCCTTGGTCCCGCCGGCTCGCGCCGGTGCGTGGAAGACCGGCACCGCCTACTCGGTGCTCGTCACCCACCCCTACGGCCGCGTGCTGTTGCACGCCAGCGCCAACTACCGGCTCGGTGCGCTGCGCGGTCATCACGCCGACGTTGTATACCTGGGCGTCGGCATGCTGGGAAAGCAGCCTGCCGAGTTTCTTCAGGCCTACTGGGACGAGGTGGTGGCCGCGACCGGGGCCAGGCGGGTCATCCTGGTGCACTGGGACGACTTCTTCTTGGGCCTGGACCGGCCACTGCGCCCCATGCCCTACCTGCTCGACGACCTCGACACCACCATGAGCCGACTGCTGCCCCTGGCGCGCCGTGACGGCATCGACGTTGTCCTGCCCGTCTCCTGGCAGCCTAGTGCCCCCCTCACCGGTCTTGCGTGAACTCGGCTGCGTAAGCCCCTGGAATCGGCGTAGCACGTCGATTACCCGGCCAACGCTGCGAGACGGGCCACTGGGAACCGGCAAGCATCAACTGACATACATCCGTCAAGGATCAACTGAACCTAGACACATCAGCTGGGATCCGGCGCTTCGGTTGGGACGCGCCACAGGGGGGCGGAGTACTGCTCCGGGCGGCTGCTGAGCAGTAGGGCTCTGAGGTCTTGGCGCTGCTTGCCGTTGAGGCCGAGTGCTTCGGTGATCCTGCGGAACGTCGTGTGGGTGATGCCGCGGTCGCGGGCCTTGGTCTCGAACTGGTCGAGCTGGCGAAGCGTGGCTTCCGGGTCGAGCTTCTGTTCCTGCTGGCTGCCGAGCCAACTGGCTTTGGTGCGCTCGTAGTCGATCTCCGAGTATCCGCAGACTTCGCGGCTGTATTGCTCCGCTTCGGTAAGGGTCTCTGTTGCGAGGATGGCGCGCGCGAGCTCGTTGCGGGTGAGAGCCTCGTCCAGGTCTGCTTCGTGGACCGTGGGGCCTTCGTCGGTGAGGGGGACCGGTAGGCCGGCGTCTCTGACTTCGCAGAGGCCGCGGACTCCACGGGCTGTTGCTGCCAACATCGCCGTTGCCTCGGAGGGGTGCCATTCAAGAACTGAGCTGATTGGTTCGACGTGCTCAGTCGTGAGCGTCAGAGCTGCTGGGCCCATGCGGTTGGCCAGAAGCTCGGCCGGGAGCTCTCCGTCCAGACCGGGGCCAGCAATCAAGAGCCGTACGGGTGCGTTGGCTTGGCAGCACGCGGCCAGCGTGAGGGCATCGCCGAGAGGACTGCGGAGGGTGGGTTCGTCGCCCTTGGCGAGGATGTCGCCGCCTACGTCCAGGAGGTCGATGGACTCGGGGGCCAGGTGCTCGATGAGTTCTTCGAGTTGGCGTGTGATGCCCTCGGCGCCGTGCATGGGGTCGATCAGCGCGAAGGTGTGGGGGAGTTCGCCTGCTAGGCGAGGGAGGGTCGAGCCTGCGGGGGCGATGGGCTTCGCGTCGGCTGGGACGGTCCAGACGCTTGGGGTGAGGGGTCGTAGGCCCGTGAAGTTCGCCGGGCCTCGGGGGCCTGGCACTGGGTCGATCAGGAGGCGGTCCCATGCGTACGTGAGGATCACCGCCGGACTGCCGTCGCCTCCGTAGAGGGCTGCGTCGAGCATTGCGGCGGCGACTGCGTCGCCCCCTCCTCCTGCTGCCACGATCAAGCGGGTCACCCTCGCAGCGTACGGGTTCCCCTGCTGGCCACTCACCCTATAGTGGCTACTGGTCATAGCCACTTAGGGAGGGGCTCCGATGCCGCAGATCGAAGAGACCCAGCCCAAGTACCTCCAGATCGCACACCACATCCGCGATCAGATTCTGCGAGGCGACTTGAGGCCTGGCGACGAAGTTCCGTCGGAGCGCCAACTGGCCGCGGACTGGAGCGTTTCACGCCCCACGGCGGCGAGGTCGCTGGAAGCCCTAAGTCACCAAGGCCTGGTTGAGAAGCGTCAAGGGTCGGGCACCTACGTGCGGGGCCTCGCGGTGAATCGGCGCGCTCGGGAGCTCTACGGTCGTGCCAAGCAGACCGGCAAGATCTACACGCCGGGCGAGTACGCGGTGATCACCTCCGCGGGTTGGCTGGAGGCCCCCGACTATGTAGCCGATGCGCTGAGTCTGGCGGCCGGCTCTCGAGCTGTTCATCGTCGGCGGGTGACCAAGAACGAGTCCGGCCCCATCACGATCTCGACATCGTGGTTCGGTGTCGATGTCGGCGAGCGGGCGCCCAAGCTCCTTGATCCTGAACGGATTCAGGAGGGGACGCTCATGTACGTCGAGAGCATGACGGGTCGCCAGGGAAGCTATGCCGAAGACCGGATGTGTGCCCGGCTGGCGACCGAGGACGAGGCCGCTGACCTTGAACTCGGGTCCGGAGCTGCTGTCCTGATTGTCCATCACGTGGTCTATGACATGCAGGATCGGCCTCTGGAGTTCGCCGAGGCCACGTACCCGCCCGGGCGTTGGGCGTTCGAGCAGGGCTACCCGATCAGCTAGAAAGTCGCGGCTCTCTTCGCGAACTGCTTGTGGCTTCGAGTGGCTAATGCCACTTGACCGGAAGGGGCACGGACGTGAGCCAGGAGTGCGGGGAGTTACGGCACGTCTCGCGGGAAGCGGTCTGCCGTGGATGCCGGGGGCAAGGGTGGAAGCACGTCGGCTCCCGCTCGGCCCTGGCGCTCTCCGCCACTGACGCTCGCGTTCGTGCTACGTCCAAGCGGCGCTGTCTCGACTGTGACGGCACCGGTAGGGAGTAGTGGCGCTCATGGCGGATGCGCGTGAAGAGTCCGAAGCCGCGGTTGCCGGATCATCTCCGATCGGGGGCATGACCCTCTATCCCGTACCCGAGTCCGTAGCTCGGGCGAGGCGATGGTTCCGGAAGTTCACCGCCCCGTACAACCTGGCCTGCCCGATCGACGACTGCGTCCTGATGCTCTCCGAGCTGGTGACGAACGCGATCCTCTACGGGGAGGCCGAAGAACCGTGGCGGGTCCGGGTCGAGTGGTCGCGCCTGGGGGAGTCCCTGCGGGTCGACGTCCACAACCCCGGCTTCCCGGCGGATGTCCGGCTGCGCAGCCCCAGGGCCAACGATGCGCACGGCAGGGGACTTTGCCTGGTCAACGCCCTCGCGGATTCGTGGGCTGCCGGGCCCAGCCGCTTCGGTGGAACCGTTGTGTGGTTCCAGATCGACGAAGCCTGGAAACTGTGAAGTCCCACTCCGGCCGAGGCGAGCCGGGGGCTGGACAGCGGACTCGACGCGATCCTCGGCACCCCGCCAGCCAGGGTCCGCCACGAGATCGGTCTGCTGGCCCAGTTCAGGAACGTACCGGCCGACATGTACCGCCTGGCCGACAACGACGTACGCACGGAACTGGTCGCGGTCCTGCGTAAATACCACAACGCCGTCATCGCCCCCTACGTCGACCGAATGCAGGCCCGCGTCGACCCGAGTGCGCCCGCCGAGGACGCGATCTGCTGCAGGGCGGAGCCGAGGCGCTCCTCGGCGGACTGAGGCCCGCCTCGCGGTGGAAGGCCCCCGTCCTGGAGGTCGGGTACGGAGGAGGCCTGGACCGGGATCTGCACCTGGGCGGCTGCGGACTCCTCCTGATCCCCTCGTACTTCTGCCGGCAGAAGCCGGTCTCCTTCGCCGACCCGGACCTGCCGCCCGTCCTGCTCTATCCGCCGGCGCCGTCCGGTCCCGCGCCTCAGTTCCGCCCGGCCGACGCGTCATTGTCGGCACTGCTCGGACGCACTCGCGCCGCGATACTGCGCACGGTGACGCACGGCGCGACCAACTCCGAGATCGCCCGCGCCGTGTCGGTGTCCACGGCCAACGCCAGCCACCACACCACGGTCCTGCGCGACTCAGGACTCATCGCCAGCCACCGGCACGCGAGCACCGTCCTGCACACCCTGACCCCGGTCGGCGCGCGGCACTTCTACGCCTCCCCGACCAGGACCGCCGGAGCACCCTGCAGAACAGCTGACGGCCCGAACGGCACCTGCACGGGCCTCGGGGCGCCGCCCGGCGTCACTCCGGCCGGTGACGCGGTGTCGGCTGCCACGGTCCGGTCCTCTGCGGGCCGGGCCGGGTACGGTCGCCCGACCACGCGTGTCGACGAGGCCAAGGTGGCGTCAGCCCCTCGTCGCGGCGGACGACACCGGCGTCAGCAGGCCTCGCGCCTGGACGGCGGGGAGGGACAGCGTGCGATAGCCCACGCTCTCGAACAGGACCGTGATCCTGTTCCCCTCTTCGCTCATGACCTCGCCCTCGCCCCACGTGCTGTGCCCCACCCGCATCCCTGGCGGGAAGGCGCCGTCGGCCGCCATGGGTTCCAGCAGGTCAGGGCCCGTACCGGACAGGACATCCCCGGTCCGGACGGGGGCGTGCTTCGACTCCCGTGCGCGGGTGCAGATGTCGCAGGCCGCGCAGTCGCCTTCTGTCAGACTCTCACCGAAGTATCCGAGCATGTGGCGCCGGCGACAGCCATTCGTCTCCGCGTACGCCCGCATCATCTCCAACCGGGAACGCTCCAGATCGACACGGGCGGAAGCGATCCGCACCGCCTCGCGGACGCAGCTGTCCCGCCGTGCCCCGGGCACGGCCCGGACACCGCCGCGCTTCTCCGTCGTCACGGCGCCTGCCTCCTCCAGCAGGTGCAGCATCGACGTCAGCGGCGTCTGGGACAGACCGGTGCGCTCGCGCAGACCAGTCGCCGTGACCGGTCCCCGGCTCTCGCGCACCGCGTCGATCAGCCCGCCCAGCGTCTGCGGGTCGGGGTGGGCGCCCGTCCGGAACCGCTGCACGCCGAGGTCCTCGGGCCGGTACGCGAGGATCGCCGTCGACGGTTGTCCGTCGCGGCCCGCCCGGCCGATCTCCTGGTAGTAGGTGTCGAGGGAACCCGGCACCGATGCGTGCAGCACGAAGCGGATGTTCGGCTTGTCGATGCCCATCCCGAAGGCGGAGGTGGCGACGACCACGTCGAGTTCGTCGTCCCGGAAGCGGTCGTGCGTCCGGGAGCGCTCAGCCGCCGACAACCCCGCGTGGTAGGCGGCGCTGTCGAATCCGAGCGCCGACAGTTCCTGCGCGTACTGTTCGGCCTCCCGCCGGGTTCCCGCGTAGACGATGCCGGGTTTTGCCTCGGCCGCGGTCCGTTCCACGACCCACCGGCGCTTCCCCGCGTTCTCCCGGTGCCGTACGACCTCCAGAGTGATGTTGGGGCGGTCGAACCCCGCGACCACCTCGTGCGCCTCGTGCATGCCGAGCCGCTCCACGATGTCCGCCCGCACGGGGGCCGCCGCGCTGGCGGTGAGGGCGAGCAGCGGAGGCCGCCCGATGCGTTCGCGCACATGGCACAGGGACAGGTAGTCGGGCCGGAAGTCGTATCCCCACGAGGACACACAGTGCGCCTCGTCGACCACCATCAGCGCGGGAGCGGCCGCGGCGATCTGCTCCACCACCTCGTCCTTCGCGAGCTGCTCGGGCGAGACGAACAGAAAGTGCAGGCTGCCTTCGCGTACGCGCTCCCACGCGGCTTCGTTGTCCCGTGCGCGCTGCGCGGAGTTGACGGCCGAGGCGCCGGATCCTTCGATACGGGCGAGATGGGCGACCTGGTCCCGCTGGAGCGCTATCAGGGGCGACACCACGACGGTCGGCCCCTTGAGCAGCACACCCGGCACCTGGTAGACAGCGGATTTCCCCGCACCCGTCGGCATCACCACGATCGTGTCGCGCCCCTCCATCACGGCTGTCATGGCAGCGAGTTGGGACGGACGCAGACTCTCCCAGCCGAACACCTCGCGGGCACAGCGGCGCAGGCGTCTCCTGAGTGACCTGGTCCTGAAGTATCCGACCTTGACGCGCATGGCACTCCTGACGCCGCTCTCCAGTGGGGTTCGACGCCCGTGTACCCCCGACGGGACGGAAAACGGGCCGCTCGCGGGGAGTTGTCGTTCCGTGTCCTCGGAGGGCGACGGTACGGCGTTCTCCGGCGTCGCGGTCGGCGCCACCAGCTTCACTAATACCTACCAGTGGGGCGACCCGAGCGGGAATCCACGCCGCATGGTCGAGCGCTACTTCGACGCTCACCTGTACGTCACGAACTGGGGCACCCGCCGTCTGATGCTCCGCTTGCCCAGGCAGGCCCTGACCCTTTCCTGGGATGCCCCTGGGATGGGACACCCCCTCCGGGAAGGGACGACGCCCCCGGGGGCGGCAGCCGGGCCTCCTCGACGCGCTGCCGGTCTCTGACCACCGGTCGTGGCAGTCGTGGCCGGATGCTGACGCCACGCTCGACGCGAGCGGACGCGCGTGCGGCACGGGGATCCGCGCTGGGCGGATCACTCGACGGTCACGCCGCAAGGCGGCGGGCACACACGTGCCCGCCGCCTTGCGGGGCCCTCTCAGGCCTGCACGAGCACGGTGCACCAGACCTCGTTGTTGTCGCCGATACCGCAGTCGCCGATCTCTCCGGTCCGGACCTTCGTCCAGACCCCCTTCGCCCGCCAGTGCCAGGTACCGACCCGCGAGAACCGCTCGTGGTAGCCGTGGCCGACGAACGTGAAGGCGTCGACGTCATTGCCGGTCCCGTTGCCGCCCCGCGTTCCGTTGCCGAACGACAGCTGCTTGCACTTGGCGTGCTTGAACTCGCTGTCGGTGCCGCCGCCCCAGTTCCATACGTCGCAGTAGTGGGGGCCCTCGCCGAGACTCATCGTGTAGTGCATCGTCTCGCCGGTCCTGTTCTTCACCGCGCCGCACAGGGAGCCCCTGCAGCCTTCCGCGGAGGCGGTCGTCGCCCCCGCGACGACTACTGCGGACGCCATGAAGGCGGCTGCAACGACAGTGACAGCTGTACGGTTTGCTCGGGAAATCATCTTGCGCATAAATGGTCCGTTCTCTTGTTGCGCCGGCTCGGCCGCGCCTCGCCCGACCTTTGGCAGGGCGGGTGCCAGGTTGTCCCTGGGAGCCCTGCGTGAGCCGGTGTTGGCGTTCCCCGCGGCCGCGGCGCTTGCTGTGATCCGCCCGAAGGCATGTAGGTTGAGGATGAACGGCGAACCTTGCGAAAACCTTGTGACGGCTGTCCTGGGACCGCCCCGGAACCAATGACGGAGGGCCGTTCGGAATCCCGGCTCCCGCTCGGGGTGGACCAAGTCCCCGTCGCAGGACGGCCATTCCATCGCCCACCCCACCTGAGGCACGATGAACCTGCGCCTACTCGGACCTGTGGAACTGCACGTCGCGGGGCACGTGGTCGACGTCGGGCAGCCACGTCGTCGAGCGGTCCTCTCAGCGCTGGCGGCCGACACCGGCCGGCCGGTCCCCATAAGCACGTTGGTGGAACGGGTCTGGGGCACCGCCGCGCCCGACGGCGCGCGGTCGGTCCTCTATTCGCACATCAGCCGTCTGCGGCGGCTCTTTGACGGTGCGTCACTCGCGACGGGCAAGGGCGAGGCACAGGCGCCCCGGACACCGCTTCGCATCCGGCGATCCTCTGGTGGATACATTCTGGAGGCGGACGAGCACACCGTCGACCTGCTCCGTTTCCGCTCGCTCGTCCTGCAGGGCCGCGAGCCGCACCTGTCCGACGCCCGCCGCGCACACATCCTGGAGGAGGCGCTGCGCCTGTGGCGCGGTGCGCCGTTGGCAGGGCTGGCAGGGGAGTGGGCGGAGCGCACGCGGACCGCCTGGACACAGGAACGCCTGCAGGCGGCGCTCGCCTGGGCCCACGCCCTGCCGCGACAGGAAAGGCACAAGGAAGTACCCGCTGTCCTGCAGCCCTTACTGGCGGAGCACCCGCTGTGCGAGCCGCTCGCCGTGGCGCTGATCCAGAGCCTGGCCACCGCCGGAAGAACCGCCGAAGCGGTGGACACCTACACCGGGATTCGCCGGCAGCTCTCCTTGGAACTCGGCGTGGCCCCGGGCCGTGAACTGCAGGCGGCCTACGAGGAGATGTTGAGCTGCACCGGACGGCAGGAGCCGCCGGGCGTGGGATCCGACCCGGCCGCTGTCCGTACGCGCATCCCGGTCCCCGCCCCGATCCCCGCCCAACTCCCGATGAACATAAGCCACTTCAACGGGAGAGAGGAGCAACTGGCCGAGCTCACAAGGTGCCTGATCTCCGCAGACGGCATGGACGAGGAGCAATGCGCGGCGGCAGCGGTCGTCTCCGCCGTCTCCGGCATCGCGGGCGTCGGCAAGACCGCGCTGGCCGTGCGCTGGGCACACCACATGCGGGAGGAATTCCCCGACGGACAGCTCTACGTCGATCTCCGCGGCTACGATCCGGACGAACCGGTCTCCGCCGCGCAGGCCCTCGCCGGGTTCCTCACCGCCCTGGGAATACCCGCCCAGGAGATACCGCCGCGGCTCAACGACCGGGCGGCGCGCTACCGCACAGCGGTCGACGGACGTCGGCTGCTCATTCTCCTCGACAACGCCGCCTCCGCCGCGCACGTACGCCCGTTGCTGTCCGGAAGCCCGACATGCAAGGTCGTGGTCACCAGCCGGGACTCGCTGTCCTCCCTGGTGTCGCTGCACGGCGCGCACCGAGTGCTCCTCGACGTCCTCTCCCCGCACGAGGCGCACACCCTGCTGCGTGACCTGATCGGGGCACGCGTCGACACCGACCACGCCTCTGCCACCGCCCTGGCCGAACAATGCGGGCGCCTGCCCCTGGCCCTGCGGGTGGCAGCCGAACTGGCCCTGTCACGTCCCCAGGACCCCCTGGCCCACCTGACGGAGGAACTGCGCGATCACCGGCGGCGCTTGGACCTGCTCGACTCCGGCGACGGAGATCCCCGGGCCGCCGTTCGGTCCGTCTTCTCCTGGTCCTACGACCGCCTTCCCGAGCACGAGGAACGCCTGTTCAGGCTCCTTGGCCTGCACCCGGGACCCGATACGGACGTCCACGCGGCCGCCGCTCTGGCCGGCGACACCGTGGAACGCACGCGACGGTCCCTGGACGCCCTGTCCCGCGCGCACCTGGTGCACCGGATCGGACCCGACCGCCATGGCATGCACGACCTGCTCCGCGCCTACGCCGCGGAACTCGCGAGTCGGCACGACGGGCCGGCGGAGCGTGACGCCGCACTGAACCGCCTGCTGGACCACTGCCTGGCGGCGTCGGCAGCGGCCATGAATGTGCTGTATCCCGCCGAACGGCATCTGCGTCCCGCCGTCGAGATACCCGACACCGGTCTGCCGCCCCTGCGTACGGCCGACGAATGCCGCGCGTGGCTGCGCACCGCGCAGCCCACACTGGTGGCACTGTGCTCACGGACCGAGGAGCCCGGGCCGTCCCGGCACACCGTACGGATCGCCACCACACTCCACCGCCACTACGAGCGTTCGGGGCACTTCGCCGACGCGCTGACCCTTCACACGCACGCCCTGCGGGCGGCCCGCGAGGTGGGAGACACCCGCGGTGAGGTCGACGTCCTTGCCTGTGCCGGCGCGGTCCACCGCCGGCTCGGAGACTACGAGAGCGCCCACCAGCACCACATGGATGCGCTGGCACTGTGCCGCAGCGCCGGGTATCCGGCGGGAGAGGCGCGGCACCTCACCAACGTGGGCGTACTGCACGAGCTGCAGGGCCGGTACCGCGAGGCCGTTGAGCACCACGAGAGAGCGGTCGGCCTGTTCCGCACGGCCGGCGACGCCCACGGCGAAGCCGACGTACTGAACAACCTCGGCATCGTCCAGGAGCTACTCGAGGACTACCAAGCCTCGGTCGAGCGATACCGGCAGGCGCTGGCGCTGTACCGGCGGACGGACCACGCGTTCGGAGAGGCCAGCACCCTCGGGAACATGGGGATCGTCCTGGCGCGACTGGGCGACCACTCGGCCGCAGCCGAGCGCTTCGAGCGGGCCCTCGCCCTCTTCCGACGGCTCGGACACACCGGTGGAGAAGCCCACGCGCTGTCCAACCTGGGGGACGCGCGCTGCCATCAGGGCCGGTACAAGGAAGCCGCCGAGCACCAGCACCAGGCCCTGGCCCACTTCCGCCGGACGAAAGAACCCTACGGAGAGGCGGGCGCGCTCAACGGCCTGGGCGAGGCCCTGTACGGCACCGGACAGCACACCGAAGCCCTCGAAGCCCACGCGGCAGCGCTGGAAGTGGCCCGTGGAATCGGAGAACAGGAAGAACAGGCCCGCGCCCACATCGGTACGGCCCTCATCCGACGGGACACCGGAGAGCGGACGCAGGCCATCGACCACCTTCACCAGGCGCTGTCCCTGTACACCGCGCTGGGCTCTCCCCGTGCGGAGGAGACGCGCAAGACCCTCTTCTCCACGCTCCGAGAGCACGGTCAGGGCGTGTCTCCTCACACGGGCGAGGCTCGACCTGGGCTTGATCCGCTGTGACGGACACCCGAGATCAGGGGTTCCGCCCCGGAAGGACGTCGGCCGGGCGGGTCCGGGCGGTGCGGGGTGGCAAGGTCGGCTGCCGAACACCCGCCACTACCTCGCAACGGTGGGCCGCCGCCGAGAACTTCCGCCGGCACATGATCCGCTACCGCGGGGCGAAGTACGTGACAGTCCTCTCCGCCAAGCCGGGAGATCTGGTGCACTTCAAGTGGAAGAAGGAACGGGGCTACAACCACGTGGCCATCGTCGAGCGCAGGCGGCACGGGCTCCAGCTGATCCAGCACGGCAGCTCGAACAGGACCAGCCTCGCGGCTGCCAGCCTGCGGTACCGCGGCAAGCCCAACTACATCGAGCGGGTCATCATCCTCCGCCCGGAGGCGAGGTCCTGACCATGGCACGGAAGGCAACGCTCACCCGCTTCGCACTGGCCGCCGCTGTCGCGGGCGGGCTCCTGACGGGCTGCACGTCGCACGACGAGGCCCTGACGTATCAGACGGACTACAGCAATCACCGACCGCTGCGGGTCGTCGGCTACCCCTCCACGGGAAGTCTCGAGACGGTGCAGAAGGCCGTGTGGCGGCTCGCCGACGGCGACGTCGACGGACTGGCCGCGCTCGCCGTCGACGACACGCACGCCGACGCCACGGCCCGCAACTGGGTCAAAGCCTTCGGCACCGCCGCCAAGGGAGACGTGACAGCGGACTTCTACGACGAGGGTTCCGTACGGCAGGTCGTGGTCCTCTACTTCGCCAAGAGCGGCCAGATCAAGGAGATCGAGGCCCGCATAGGAGAGGACGACGACGCCTGGGGACTCACCCTCGCCGAGCCCGACCCGGCCGAGGCAACGGCCAAGCCCACATGGGCCCCGTCGAAGCCGGGCCACTCCGGGTCCCGCACCTCCGCCACCCCGTCCGGGAGCTAGCGGTCACCTGCCCCGCAGCGCCCGTCGAGGTCCGCACTCCGAACAATCGGGGTGCGGACCTCCGCACTCATGAAACGGCCTCTTCTCATTCCGGCCGGGGCAGCGACTCTCCTCCTGTGCCGAGCAGGGCAGTTCGGGACCGGGAAGGAGTTGGGCAGGTGGCCTCGTCGCGGCCGCCTCCGGCGCGTAGTGCCGGGCACGCAGCAGATCGGCGAAGCGCACACAAGGAGCAGGCCTCTGACCGCGCGGCAGTGCCGGAGGCCTGCTTTCGATTCACGAGGGGCCCGAGGGAACTCGCCGGGGGCGAGCGGCGAAGGAGAGATGAAAGCCCAAGCCTTCGAAGCACGTTGCCTTGAACGAGAGGAGCCCCGATGACCGTCGAGCCAGGCGTCCGCACGGGGGCGGAGAGCGATGCCTCGGTGATTGCGCGGTCCCGGGATGAGCCCGAAGCATTCGCCGCGCTTTTCGACCGATACGCGGATGAGGTGCATCGCTATCTGGCCCGTAGGCTCGGTGGCGAGCCGGCCGACGACCTCATGGCGGAGACCTTCACCACCGCTTTCCAGCAGCGGCACCGGTACGACCCCTCGCGGGCCACGGGCGACGGCGCCCGGCCCTGGTTGCTCGGCATAGCGACCAACCTGGTCGGCCGGCACCGGCGGGCCGAGGGCCGGCGCTTCAAAGCCATGGCCCGCATCCCGGCTCCGGCCGATCACGAGGAGCCGCTGGCCGACCGTGCCGCGGCCAGGGTGGGGGCACAGGCCGTACGCCGTGAACTGGCAGCGGCACTGGCCGCACTGCCCGCACGGCACCGGAACGTGTTGCTGCTGGTGGCGTGGGGCGGTCTCGGCTACGAGGAGGTGGCCCAGGCCCTCGGTGTCCCCATCGGCACGGTCAGGTCACGGCTGCACCGGGCTCGCGGCAAGCTACGCGAAGCGTTGGGCGGATCCGATCCGACGACACTGCGAGAGGTACCCGGCCATGACTGACGAACTCGAACTCCTGCGGGACTGGGACACGGACGCTGCCCCGCTCACCGACCCGGCCCGGGCGAAGGCCCGCCACCGACTGCTCAACACGATCGCGCGCGCGCAACAGCCCCCCGCCGTGGCCCCCAGCCGGCGCCACGCGCTCCGCCTCGCGACAGCTGCGGTGGTCGCCGTGGCGGTTACGGGAACGGCGGTACTGATCACCGAGGGCGGTGCCGACGGGGGCGACCACTCCGACCGCGTACCGGGCAGGGCGACGCCGAGGATGGAAAACGTCAGCGCCGTGACCGTGCTGAACGGGGCGGCAGCGCAGACGGGCAGGCACGAGAAGCCGGTGGCGCCGCGCGACGACCAGTTCATCTACTCGAAGCGGATCATCAAGGAGACGGAACGCAGGACCGGCGCGGTCAAGACCTACGAGGACGTGAACTGGGACTCGGTGGACGGCTCCAAGCGCTCCTTGACCATGGAACTCGGCCGGGTGATCTGGGAGGAGCCCTTGAAGAAGGGCGAGAGCGTGTGGCCGCCTCGGGAGTGGAGCAAACTGAAGAAGCTGCCCACCGACCCGAAGAAACTCATCCCGGACATCGTCGACAGCGGACCGTCCAGCAGGTCGACCAGCGACTTCACCGCACAGGACTGGTTCAACGCCTACTTCATGCTCGGTGAGCTCCTGAAGTGGCCGGTCCTGCCCCAGGGGCTGCGTCCCGCCGCGTACAAGGCGCTGGCCCTGGTGCCCGGTGTCGAGGCGATTTCGGGAGTGAAGGACTCCGCCGGGCGCACCGGGGTGGGGATTTCCTGTCCCAAGAGTCCGTTCGCGGAGGGCAAGTACCTCATCTTCGACCCGGAATCCTATGAATTCCTGGGCTTCCGCGACGAACGCACTTCGGCGTCCGGCGACAAGACGTACATCCAGCTGTCACACGTGGTGGACTGGGCGATCGTCGACCGGATGAAGCAGCGCCCATAGCCTCACTGTCTCGTTCGGGCGCGGCCGTTGCCGACACAGAAGCGTGAAAGTGCCTTCCTGGCCCGGAACTCCAGGCGGAGGGCACTTTCTCTGTGTGGGCCATCGGGTTGCCTCCCCAAGCTCCATGTCGCTCCGAGGGCTCGGGGTGGCCAGCCAGTCCGGACACACCCGCCGGCAGATCCAGCCGAAACTACGGGGCCGACGGTCGTGTACCCCGTCATGGCTTCGGTGCAGTTCGCGACGAGCCTTCCCGACGTGGGGCAGCGGTCGATGTCCGGATCATTCGATTCCGCGGCATTCCCTTGTCCACCTGCGGGAAGATGTCTCATCCTGTCCCATCCCATGGAGGAGTGCGACGCCAGTGGACGTGCGGGGAGCGGCTCGAGCCCGCCTCGCCCAGAATCCCGCTGACAGGTAGCGTGCGCTCAGAGATCACCTTCAATGCGGAGAGACACCAGCGACAAGTAGTGCCGGTGAACTCGTTCTGCAGGAGCCCATGCCCTCCGAGCCACGCGGCTGCCTCTCCTCTGTCATCCCTCTGCGTGGGTTCGCGCTGGGTGGGCTTCCACGCCCGCGATCACGGCGTCCAGCGCACCGCTGAACATTGTGTCGATCACGTCGTTCGAGGGTGTGGGTGCCTCACCCCCGCTGGGGCTGGCCGCTGCTGGCGGGAAGGTGCTCCACCGTTGCAGCGCTCCTGTCAGTTCGCTGGCCAGCAGACCCGTGAACACGGCACGCAGGGTGGCGGCGACGCGCGAGATTTCCGGGGCGGGCAGTTCGGCGGCGGCGAGTGCGTCGGTGAGTCCACGCCAGAACGGGTCGTCCGGCTGGATGAAGTCGGCGCGCCCGAAGGAATACCCCATCAGCTTGGGGTGACGGTGCGCCAGAGTGCGGAAGTCCAGTGCCAGTTGACGTAGCCGGTCCTGCCAGGGGGCATCCTCCCGCTCCGGCGTGCGGAACTGCGAGCCGACGCGTTCGGTCACGCCGCGCAGCACGGCGTCCTTGTTCGGCACGTGGTGGTACAGCGACATCGGGTTCGCGTCCAGCGCCGCCGCGAGTCTACGCATGGTCAGTGCATCGACCCCGTCGGCGTCGATGAGTTCCAGTGCCTTGGTGCAGATGCCGTCCTTGGTGAGTGGTACGTCCCTCTTCCTCGTCCCCCGGGGAGCCTTCTTTGGAGTTTCCATACGGCGTATGGTATCACTGGAAGTAGTTCCATACAGCGTATGGAAAACGGCGGTCTCGCTGCCCGTCAACGGCTTCACCGCCATGCCCGGTGCCCTTGCCCCGTCCGACACTCTCCGCACGAAGGAGCAAGCCATGGCCACGCAACCCGTGACCGACCTGCGTCCCATCCGGTCACCGCGGGGGATCCCCCTCCTCGGCCACACGCCGCAGATCCCCGACACCAACCCGGTGGCGTACTTCGGTGAGCTGTCCAAGCAGTTCCCCGAGGGCATATACGCCATGGACATCGCCGGTATCGAGCAGGTCTTCGTCTACGACCCGGACCTGGTGGCCGAGGTCTGCGACGAGACCCGGTTCTTCAAGCAGATCGAGAAGACACCGCTGCACCACGTCCGGGACTTCGCCGGCGCGGGCCTTTTTACGGCCCACCAGCACGAAGAGGAATGGGGCATGGCGCACCGTGTCCTGTTGCCGGCGTTCAGCCAGCGGGCCATGAAGGCCTACTACGGGCAGATGCTGGAGATCGCCCAGAATCTGGCGGGCAAGTGGGAGCGCCGGGAGGGTCAGCCGGTCAACATCACCGATGACTACACCCGCCTGACCCTGGACACCATCGCCCTGTCGGGGTTCGGCTACCGGTTCCGGTCCTTCGACAAGGAGGAGCTGCACCCCTTCCTCAACGCGCTGCTGGGCGCACTGGTGGAGTCGCTGCGGCGCTCGCAGGAACTGCCGATGATGACCAGGTTCCGCAAGGCGGACGACAGGAAGTACCGCGACAACATCCGGCTGATGCAGGACCTGGTCGAGAGCGTGATCAAGGAGCGTCGCGGGGGGAAGAGCACCGGTGAGGAGGACCTGCTGGGTCTGATGCTGGAGGCTACCGACCCGGACACCGGCAAGCTTCTGGCCGACGACAACGTCCGCGACCAGGTGCTGACGTTCCTGATCGCCGGCCACGAGACCACCAGCGGCCTGCTCTCGTTCGCCACCTACTCGCTGATGCGCAACCCGCACGTCCTCGCCCAGGCCTACGCCGAGGTGGACCGCCTGCTGCCCGGCGACACCGTCCCGGACTACGACACGATCATGCAGCTGGACGTCATCCCGCGGATCCTGGACGAGACGCTGCGCCTGTGGGCTCCCATCCCGGCGTTCGGCAAGGCTCCGCTGGAGGACACCGTCCTCGGCGGCCGCTACCAGCTGAAGAAGGGCACGCGGGTCAACATCCTCGAGGGCCCGCTGCATACCCATCCCAAGGCGTGGGAGCGGCCGGACGAGTTCGACATCGACCGGTGGCTGCCGGAGAACCGTGCCAAGCAGCACCCGCACGCTTACAAGCCGTTCGGCAACGGCGTGCGTGCCTGCATCGGTCGGCAGTTCGCGCTCACCGAGGCCCGCCTGGCGCTTGCGCTGGTTCTGCAGAAGTTCAAGCTCTCCGACACCAACGACTACAAGATGGACGTGCGCGAGGCGCTGACGCGTAAGCCCGGCAACTTCGAACTGATCGTCCGCCGTCGTCAGGAGCACGAGCGGACCGTGTTCGGCGCCGCGGACCTGCAGACCGACGACACACAGGCGCAGGCCTCGGTCAGCGGCGTCGGGGTGAACCTCACCGTCGCCTACGGCTCGAGCCTGGGTTCGTGCGAGGACCTGGCGCGTACCATCGCCGACCGCGGCGAGCGCTCCGGCTTCGGCACCACGCTGATGAGCCTGGACGAGCTGGGTGACAACCTACCCACCGAGGGCCTGCTCGTCGTCGCCGCCGCCAGCTACAACGGCAGGGCCCCCGACAACGCCCAGCGCTTCGACGACCTGCTTGCCGCCGGGCTGCCCCCGGGCTCACTGTCCAATGTGCGGTTCGCCCTGCTGGGCGCCGGCAACACCCAGTGGGTGGCCACTTACCAGGCCTTCCCCCAGCGGATCGAGGAAGGCCTGTTGGCAGCCGGCGCCACCCCTGTCATCAAACGCGGCATCGCTGACGCCGCCGGTGACTTCGATGGCATGGCCACCCGCTGGATGAACACCCTGTGGACCACTCTGGCCGAGGAGTACGCCGCCGACACCTCCCAGGCGAGCGGCCCGCGCTACCAGGTCCAGCTGCTCACCGAGGCGGACGTGCGCCCCGCCATCGTCTCCGAGCAGGCCTACCCCCTCACGGTGGTGGCCAACGAGGAACTCGTGGCCGACGCGACCGGCCTGTGGGACTTCAGCCTCGAGCCGCCGCGCCCGTCAGCGAAGTCCATCACCATCGAACTCCCCGAGGGTGTCACCTACGACACCGGCAACCACCTGGCCGTCTTCGCCAAGAACGAGCCCGCGCTGGTAGACCGCGCCCTCGCCCGCCTCGGCGTCGACCGCGACCAGGTTCTGCGCCTGAACCAGCCGGCCGGTGGCCGCACCCACCTGCCGGTGGGCACCCCGGTCACCGCCGGTCTGCTGCTCAGCGAGTTCCTGGAGCTGCAAGATGTGGCCACCCGCTCCCAGATCCAGACGCTCGCCGAGTACACCCAGTGCCCGTGGACCCGGCCGCAGCTGCAGGCCTACACGGCCGACACCGAGGAGGCCGAAGAGCGCTACCAGAAGGAGATCCTCGGCACGCGCATCTCGGTGCTGGGCCTGCTGGAGCGCTTCCCCGCGGTCGAGCTGCCGCTGGCGGTCTTCCTCGAGATGATGGGCCCGATCCGACCCCGCTTCTACTCCATCTCCTCCGCCCCGCTGGGCAACCCGCAGCACGTACGCCTGACCGTCGGTCTGCTGGAGGGGCCGGCCCTGTCCGGCGACGGCCAGTACCACGGCACCTGCTCCTCCTACATGGCAGGCCTCGAGCCCGGTGATGTCATCTACGGCTACGTCCGTGTGCCCTCCCCGACGTTCGCCCCGCCGGCAGACCCCGCCACGCCGCTGATCCTCATCGGCCCCGGCACCGGCATCGCGCCGCTCCGCGGCTTCCTGGAGGAGCGGGCACGTCAGCACGCAAACGGCACGCAGGTCGGCCTGTCGCAGGTCTTCGTCGGCTGCCGCCACCCCGAGCACGACTACTTCTACAAGCAGGAGATGCAGGACTGGGAGCAGGCCGGCATCGCACAGATCCACACCGCCTTCTCCGCGGTGACCGGCCACCCGGCCCGGTTCGTGCAGAACGCCATAGCCAACGCCGCCGACATGGTGTGGCAGGCCATCGAGGACGGCGCGTCCATCTACGTCTGTGGTGACGGCCGCCGTATGGCACCCGCCGTCCGCGAGGCCCTCGCTGCCATCTACCGCCGGGGGACCGGCAGCGACGACGAGAGCGCCCAGCAGTGGCTCGCCCAACTCGAGGCCGACGAGCGCTACCAGCAGGACGTCTTCGCCTGACCGTCGCACGCCGCAAGGCGTGTGCCCCCGACGCCGGGAGACGTGCGGCCCCGTCCTGACACTCCGCACGCCTCCCGGCCACCACAAGCCCAGCAGATCGCACATGGCACCCAGAGGCCCGAACCACCGGGCGGTGCCGCTCGAAGAAGGCAGACCACCATGGACACCATGCTCGCCGGACGCTTCCACCTGGACAGCAGGAAGTTCGCCGTGGAAGAGGTCCCCATCCCCGTGCCCGGCCCGGGCGAGGTACTCATCG
Source organism: Streptomyces sp. NPDC005784 (assembly GCF_042871525.1). Lineage (NCBI taxonomy): Bacteria > Bacillati > Actinomycetota > Actinomycetes > Kitasatosporales > Streptomycetaceae > Streptomyces > Streptomyces sp. NPDC005784. The sequence continues at coordinate 17,511 of NZ_JBIAIQ010000027.1, read as the reverse complement.
AGGTCAAGGCCGCAGGCGTCTGTCTCTCCGACGTCCACCTCCTCGACGGCTCCCTCATTCCGCTGTTCGCCACCTCAGACACGGTCACTGTCGGCCACGAGGTCTCCGGCGTGATCCACACCCTCGGCCCCGACCTCAAGCGCGGTCTTGCCCCCGGCACTCGCGTCACCCTGGAGGCCGGCAAGACCTGCGGCCAGTGCGCCGGTTGCGTGCGTCGCCGACCCTGCACCCAGATGCTCACCGCCGGCATCGACTACGACGGAGGCTGGGCCGAGTACGTGATCGCCCGCGAGGACACGCTCATCCCCATCCCCGACAGCCTCCCCTTCGACCAGGCCGCGATCATCCCCGACGCGGTGTCCACCCCCTACGCAGCCGTCGTAGCCACCGCGGGTGTCCGTCCCGCACAGTCCGTCGGCGTCTGGGGCGTGGGCGGAGTGGGCGCACACAACGTGCGCCTCGCCCGCCTGGTCGGCGCCGCCCCGATCATCGCCGTCGACCCGCTGCCCAGCGCCCGGGAGCGAGCCCTGGCCTTCGGCGCGGACCTGGCCCTGGACCCGGCCTCTCCCGACTTCGCCGACCAGGTCCGCGCGGCCACCGACGGACGAGGCCTGGACTTCGCCTTCGACTGCGCCGGTGTGCCCACCGTCCGCGAGCAGGCCGCCTCCGTGCTCGGCCTGGGCGGTTCCCTGATCCTCGTGGGCATCACGCCGCACCCGCTCACCATCAGCGAGGGCCTGACCTTCAACTACCTGAGCAAGCAGGTGCGCGGCCACTACGGCGGCTTCCCCGAGTCCGTCTCCGAGCTGGTACGGCTGAGCGCAGCCGGACGCCTCGACCTGGCCCCCTCCATCACGGACCACATTCCGCTCGTCGACGCGGCCGACGCGGTCAACCGTCTGGAGAACAAGATCGGCGACCCGATTCGCCTCATCCTCGTCCCCTGACACCTGTCAACAGGACATCAAGCCACCCTGGGCAGGGGTGTGAGGGCGCCGGTGTTTTGAGGGAGCGCCGGCGCCCACGGCTCTCGGCAGCCAGAACTCGTGGAGAGGGAGCCATGCAGACGACCGATACCCTGGGCCGCACCCCGCAGCGCAGGGATGCTCGTTCGAACCGCCGACGCATACTCGCGATCGCTCGGCAGAAACTGCGGGACGACCCCGACGCGAGTCTCGACAGCGTCGCTCTGGCGGCCGGTGTCGCGCGGCGTACCCTGTACGGACACTTTTCCAGCAGGCAGGCGCTGGTCGCCGACCTGACGCAGGAAGCAGCCCGAGCGCTTCAACAGGCGTTCGCCGCAACCCGTATCCCGGGCGTCGATCCGCTGGAGGCGATGGCGCGGATGGCCCTGGCGGCATGGGCGGCGGGCGACCAGTACCGCATGCTCGTCTCCTTGGGCCGCCGCCATCTGGGAGAGGTGGCGATCCGCGCCACTTTGGCACCAGTCCGCGAAGAGGCCATCGCGACCCTACGACGTGGTCAGCGTGCAGGCGTGTTCGCGGAGCACGTCCCTGCGCCTGTTCTCGCCCCAGCGCTGGAAGCACTGATGCTGGCCCTCGCCCAGCAGAACGAGGCGTCCACCTGGGAGGACCCCATGGGTGAGGCTGCGGCGACCGCGTTCCTCATTGCGGCCGGCGTAGCACCCCAGACAGCTGCGCTCCGGGTTCGAGCCGTTTTGCGTGAGTCAGAGGGGCGTTGACGGTTCGGCGAGGTCGGGCAGCGGGCGCCGGGTGACCTCGTGCGCGTCGTCCGGGGGAAGGCCCAGCATGCGCAGGACCATCTCGGCCAGGTCGGAGGCGGCCTCGTCGCCGTCGAGGTCGGGGCGGGCCAGCCTCAGCGCCACCAGGGACAGCAGGGTTCCGCCCAAAGCGGACACGGCCGTGGTCGGATCGGTGCTGGTGAAGCGGCCCGAGGCGATGCCGCGTTCCACGTCGCGGCGCGCTCGCGCGGACAAGCCGCTCTCGGAGTGGATGTGGGCCAGACCGCGATCGCGCAGGATCCGCATGAGTTCGGGGTGGGAGTCGGCCATCCGGCCGGTGAGCCGGAACCCTGCCGCGACGAGCTCGGCGGGGTCCTCGACCCCTTCCACATGCTCGTCGATGACTTGACCGAACTCCTCCAGCGCGTCCGCCACCGCGGCGTCGAACAGCTCCGTCTTGGACTCGAAGTGGTTGTAGAAGGAGCCGAAGCCGACGTCCGCACGCTCGGCGATCGCCTGGATGCTGGCGCTGGTGTCCCCGGTCTCCGCGAGGATCTGCCGGGCCGCACGGACGAGCGCCTGACGGGTCTCGGCGCGGCGCCGTTCGAAGCGGTTCCTGGGCAGGGCTGACGTCGGCATACGGAGAGTGTAACAACCGTCGCGATGAGTCTGCCATTACTGATGAGATTATCAATTATTTGGGTCCACTCTATTGACGATGAGTATCGGCAAAGTTGATGATTTCCTCATTACAGCAGTGTTGCTTGGAGGACACCATGTCCCACACCCCCGTCAACAGGGCCGCTCCCCAGACGCCCCACCAAGACCTCCACAGCCAGCAGGGCGCCCTGCGTGGAGATCACCCCGGACGTTCCGGGAATCCCGTGATCAAGGTGGCGGATCTGGCCTGGCTTGAGTTCGAGAAGCCGGACCTGGACCGGGCCGAGGTCTTCGCGCGTGACTTCGGGTTCGCGATCGCCGCCCGCACCGAGGGGGAGCTGTGGCTGCGAGGCAGCTTCGCGGGCTCACCCTGCATGGTCATCCGGCGGGGGCGTGCGTCCCGGTTCATCGGGCCGGCGTTCCGCGCGGCCGAGCGGGCCGACCTGGACCGGCTGGCCAGCGCCACCGGCAGTACCGTCCGGGGCATCGGCGTACCGGGCGGTGGTCAGTCGGTCGCCCTGCTCGATCCCTCGGGCCTGCCGGTCCGGGTCGTGCACTGCGCCGAGCAGCTGCCCGCCCTGCCCGAGCAGGAGCCGCTGATCCTCAACTTCGGTACCGATCACCGGCGTACGAACGCCACCCAGCGTCCACCCCGTGAGCCGTCCCGTATCCAGCGGCTGGGCCATGTGGTGCTGGAGACACGGGTGTTCGCCCGCACTCTGGACTGGTACCTGGACACCCTCGGGATGATCGTGTCCGACTTCCTGTTCCTCGACGGGCAGCGCGGGCGCGGCCCAACGATGGCATTCATCCGGTGCGACCAGGGGAGCGTAGCCGTCGATCACCACACGCTGGCCCTGCACCTTGGGCCCGGAACCGGCTACGTCCACTCGGCCTACCAGGTCACCGACCTCGACACGATCGCCGCCGGTGGGGAGTATCTCGCCGAGCGCGGCTACAAGCGCAGCTGGGGCATCGGCCGACACATCCAGGGCAGTCAGCTCTTCGACTACTGGCGCGACCCCGACCACTTCATGCTGGAGCACTTCGCCGACGGTGACCTGTTCTCCTGCGATCTGGAGCCTGGCTGGGCGCCGATGTCGGCGAGCGGCCTGGCCCAGTGGGGCCCGCCGGTCACCCGCGACTTCCTGGGCGCCAACCCGTCCCCCGCCAAGCTGCGCGAGGTCATGACGGCCCTGCGTGGCGACAACGAACTCGACCCCGCACGCCTGCTGGGCCTGATGAAAGCGATGAGCTCATGAGCACCAACGTTCTGCGCACCACTGGGGGAGAAGCCGAGAGTGGGGGACGCTGGTGGGTCGTCCGGGACGAACGCGCCGTCCGCATCGAGACCAAGGCCGTCACCACCGCCGAACTGCTCGCCGACCGGGACGCGGTCCGCAAGGCCGCCGCCTCCGCCGAGACCGGCACGCCCGTCGCCGACCTGGTGGCGTTGCCTCCGATCACCACCCCATGCCGGGTGGTCGCCCAGATGGTCAACTACCGAAGCCACGCCAAGGATTCGGGCTTCACCGGCGACATCCCGCCCACCTTCTTCCGCAAAGCCTCCGGCTCGGTCAGCGGCCCCCATGACACGATCATCCGCCCCGCACACGTGAAGTTTCTCGACTACGAGGTGGAACTCGGCCTCGTCATGGGTGCCCCCTTGCCGGTGGGCACCGTCGTGGAGGAGCGGGACCTGCCGTCATACGTTGCTGGGCTGGTCCTCACCAACGACGTCAGCGCCCGCGACGTCCAGCTGACCAAGACCCAGTTCTACGAGAGCAAGTCCTACCCAACCTTCACACCGACGGGGCCGTACCTGGCCCTGCTGGAGCCCGAGGACTTCGACCGTCTGCTCGACCTGAGGCTGCGGCTGTCGGTCAACGGCGTGTCACGCCAGGACCGCACGCTTGCCGACATGATCGTGCGGCCCGCACAGGCGCTCACCCTGCTCGCCCGTTTCCAGACCCTCGTCCCGGGCGACCTGCTGCTGACCGGCACTCCCGGCGGAACGGCCCTGAAGGCCCCGCCCAAGCCGGCCGAGAAGATCGGTGCGCTGCTGCCGCCCGCACTGAAGTGGAAGGCGTTCTTCAAGGGCCAGGCCAAGAACCCGCGTTACCTGCGCAAGGGTGATCTCATCACGGCCACGATCGCCACCGCGGACGGGCGGATCGACCTCGGCGAGCAGCAGACCCCCGTTACGGACGCATCATGAAGAGGGCATCCTCGAGACCAGTGGTGATCATCGGTGCGGGACCCGTCGGGGTCATGGCTGCCCTCATGCTCGCCCAGCGCGGCGTGCCCAGCCTCGTCCTGGAACGCCACCATGGCATCTACCACCTGCCGCGTGCCGTCGTCGTGGATGACGAAATCCGCCGAGCCCTGCAGAGTGTCGGCGTCCACGAGGAGTTCGCCGCCCTCGCCCGCCCGGCGCGCGGACTACGGCTGCTCGATGCCGAGCACCGCGTGATCGCCGAGTTCCCGCGCTCCTCGCACGGACACCACGGCTTCCCGGAGACCAGCATGTTCGACCAGCCCGAGCTGGAACGCCTGCTGCGCGACGCCCTGGCGCGCCGCCCGGAGTGCCAGCTGCAGGTCGGGGTGGAGGTCGTGTCCGTCACCCAGGCCACCGACGGGCCGAACGATCCGACGGGTCCGGTCCGGGTCACCTTCCGCCGCGACGGCAGCGACGAGGAGGAGCACGTGTGGGCCGATGCAGTCCTCGGCTGCGACGGCGCGGGCAGCCTCACCCGTGACTCCATCGGCGCCGTGCTGGAGGACCTGCACTTCCAGGAGAGCTGGAGAGTCATCGACGTGCGCACCACCCGCCAGGTGCGCAGCTGGGAAGGCGCCGAGCAGATCTGCTGCCCCAACCGGCCGGCCACCTTCATGCGCCTCGGCGAGGACCGCTACCGCTGGGAGTTCCGGCTGCCCGAGGATCAAAACCTGGACGGCCCGGACGGGCAGGAGCGCCTGCGCGAGCTGGTCGCCCCCTGGGTGGACCTGCCGCCCGACGCCGCCTCGCCGCCCGACGACTTCGAGGTGATCCGGCAGGCCCAGTACACCTTCCGGGCCCGCCTCGCCGACCGGTGGCGTCAGGGGCGCGTCTTCCTGCTGGGCGACGCCGCCCACCTCACCCCGCCCTTCGTCGGGCAGGGCCTGTGTGCGGGCTTGCGCGACGCACAGAACCTCACCTGGAAACTCGCCCGCGTGCTCCAACAGGGCGCACACGAGGGGCTACTGGACACCTACGAACGCGAGCGCAAGCCGCACGCCCGCCACGTGATCCGCGTCGCGGTCGCCGTCGGCTGGGCCATGACCGGCGGACAGGACCGCAGTGCGGCGCTCCGCCGGGCCGTCGTGGGCACGGCCTGTCGCATCCCCGGCGTGACCGCGGCGGTGAGCCGTGACCTCAGCCCCGCCCTGACCGCCGGTCCACTCGTACGACGCCGCCCCAGGCTGACCGGCCGCGTGCTGGCCGGCACCTTCTGCCCGCAGCCCTGGGTGCGGCACGACGGCAGGCGAGTGCGCCTCGACGAGGTCCTCGGGGACTCCTTCGCCATCCTGACGGCTGTGCCGGCCACATCGCAGATGACGGCCGTGGCCACGGCACTGGGCGCCCCGACGATCCACGTCGACGACCTGAGCGACGACGGCACCCTGGCCGCCTGGCTGGCACGCGGCCGGTCGGACGCCGTCCTGCTGCGCCCCGACCGCGTCGTGATGGACACCGTCCCGGCCGGCACCGGCGACTTCACGGACACCGTCGCCTGGGCCCCCCTGCTGCACACGGCCCGCCGTACCACCGACGCCCGGCCCGCCTGACGAGGAGCACCACACCATGACCACCCCGCAACCCGCGCCGTATCCGGAACCCTTCTTCACTCCCGACCCGAAGTCCGCCGCCCACAGCCGCATTGCGGACTTCGCCCGATGGGCGGCCCAGCACCGGGGCGCAGAAGGGATCCAGGACCCCACGGACTACCGAACCCTGTACCAGTGGTCCATCACCGACCTCGAAGGGTTCTGGGCCGCGGTGTGGGACTACTACGACATCGACGCGACGACTCCGTACGAGGAGGTGCTGGCCGAGGGGACCATGCCCGGCGCTCGCTGGTTCCCCGGCGCCACCCTCAACTACGCCCATCACGCGCTGCGCCACCTGCAGCCCGACGCTCCCGCGATCACCGCCCTGGACGAGACCGGAGCGGGCTATGAGATCACGGGCCGGGAGCTGCGCGCCCGGGTCGCCTCCGTAGCTGCCAGCCTGCGCGACCTGGGCGTCGGACAGGGCGACCGGGTGGTGGGCTATCTGCCCAACATCCCGCACGCCGTCATCGCCTTCCTCGCCACCGCAAGCCTGGGTGCGGTGTGGTCGGTGTGCGGGCAGGACTACGCACCCAAGGCCGCCGCCGATCGCTTTGCCCAGCTCGAACCCACGGTTCTGATCACCGCGGACGGTTACCTCTTCAACGGCACCACCCACGACCGCCGCGCCGCCTCGCTCGAACTCGCCGCCGCCCTGCCGACGCTGAAGGCCACGGTGCTCGTGGACCACGTGGGCCTTGGCCGGGCTGAGGACAGGCACACCAGGTTGACGGTGCCCTGGGAGGACGCGGCCACCCGCGTCGCGTACCTCACCATCGCCCCGGTGCCGTTCGACCACCCTCTGTGGGTTGTCTTCTCCTCCGGTACCACCGGACTGCCCAAGGGCATCGTCCACGGGCACGGCGGGGTCCTGCTCGAACACCTCAAGGCCCTCGGCCTGCACACCGATCTGGGTACCGGGGACCGCCTGCTGTGGTACACCACCACCCACTGGATGATGTGGAACCTGGTCGTCTCCACCTTGCTGACCGGTGCCACCACCTGCACCTACGACGGCAGCCCGGCACCGCAGACGCGTCCGGACCTCCTGTGGGAGCTGGCGGCCCGCCACAAGGTCACCGTCTTCGGCACCAGCCCGCAATACCTGCTGGCCATGGCCAAGCTGGGCATCGAACCCTCCGCACACGACCTGTCGGCCGTCCGCGTCATCGGCTGCACCGGCTCCGCCCTGCCCGCCTCCGCCTACCCCTGGGTCCGCGACCACGTGGGCGCAGGCATCCAGCTGGCCTCCACCAGCGGCGGCACGGACGTTGTCTCCGGCTTCGCCGGCAGCGCCTCCACGACCCCCGTCTGGGCGGGGGAGCTGTCCGCCCCCAACCTGGGTGTGGCCCTGGCTGCGTACGGCGCCGACGGCACCCCTGTCCTCGACCAGGTCGGCGAACTGGTCGTCACCCGCCCCATGCCGTCCATGCCGCTGCACTTCTGGAACGACGCCGACGGCAGCCGCTATCACGACGCCTACTTCGGCGCCTACCCGGGCGTGTGGCGGCACGGCGACTGGATCACTTGCACCTCGCACGGCTCGGTGATCGTCCACGGTCGCTCCGACGCCACCCTCAACCGCAACGGCGTGCGCCTGGGCAGTGCCGACATCCATGACGTCGTCGAACGCCTCCCCGAGATCACCGAGGCCCTTGTCATCGGCGCGGAGGAACCCGACGGCGGCTACTGGATGCCGCTCTTCGTGGTCCTCGCCGACGGGGTCCGCCTGGACGATTCCCTGCGCGAGAAGATCCGCGAAACCATCCGCGCCGGCGCCTCACCCCGCCACGTCCCCGACGAGATCATCGCCGTACCGGCTCTCCCGCACACCAAGACCGGCAAGAAGCTCGAGGTTCCCGTCAAGCGCCTGCTCCAGGGTGTCCCCGCCGAGCAGGTCCTGAACCCCGCGGCGGTCGACAACCCCGACCTGCTCGCCTATTTCGCCCGCCTGGGCGCGGAGCGGAACGAGCGCTCAGCCAGACCACGCATGAGTCGGCCACGGAACCACAGCCCCGCGTGACAGCACGAGTCCTTGTGCCCCGTCGGCTCCGCAAACCCCGTCCCCACAGTGTGGTGGGGGGGGGGGGGGCGCGCCCCCCCCCCCCCCCCCCCCCCCCCCCCAACAACCAAACAACCCCCCCCCCGCGACGCACCCGCCC
>NZ_JBIAIQ010000027.1:0-9107 GCF_042871525.1 Streptomyces sp. NPDC005784 | reverse complement strand
CACCGCCGCCCCCCCGGGGCCCCGGGGGCGCGGCCCCCCCCCCCCCCCCCGGGGGGCCCCGCCGGGGGGGGGGGGCCCGGCCGCCCCCCCCCCCCCCCGCCCGCGGGGGGGGGGGGGGGGCGCCCCCCCCCCCCCCCCACCACACCATCCGCACAACCGAAGTAAGAGAGAATCCATGAGCGTGACCGACCGCGAACCGCAGGCCCTCGATGTCCTCGACGACGCCGGACGAAAGGTGCTGTTCACCGAGGCCCGCACCGCGAACACCTTTGCCGAGGTGGCCGTTGCCGACGACGAGCTCGCCATGATCTGGGAACTCGCCCGCTGGTCGCCGAGCGCCGCCAACGGCCAGCCTCTGCGCGTGCTCTTCGTGCGCACCCGCGAGGGCAAGGAGCGACTTGTCCGGCATCTCGACGAGGGCAACAGGGCCAAGACGCTCAGTGCGCCGGCCGTGGCGATCCTGGCGTATGACGTCGACTTCCACGAGCAGATGCCGACAGTCTTCCCGGCTCGCGGCGACATGCTGCGAGCGGCGTTCGCCGACCAGATCGACACGCGCGAGAGCGTCGCGGCCTACAACTCGGCGCTACAGACCGGGGTCTTCCTGCTCGCGGTCCGCGCGGCGGGGCTCGCGGCCGGTCCCATGGCGGGCTTCGACAAGGCCGGTGTGGACGGGGAGTTCTTCGCCGATACCAGCTGGCGCTCGCAACTGGTGGTCAACATAGGTCACCCCGGCGCCGACCCGTGGTTCCCGCGGCTGCCCCGCGTGCCCGTCGAGGACGCCGTCGCCCATGCCTGAGGGCACTGCCGCCCCCGACCTGCACCCGCTCCTCAACGGGTGGGTGGGGCCGGTCACCGGCAGGCCCGGATACGACCCGAGTTCGCCCCGCCGGATGACCGCCGACATCGCCCGGAATGCCGCGCCGACCTCAGTCAAGCGGTAACCGGCTCTGCGACATGCCTTCTTGGGACGCCGCCCGCGAACCGGACCAGCGACCGGACTTCGGCGGAGGATTGAGCAGTGCGCTGCCGTTCGGAGTGGCCTTGGACGACGTTGCGAACGGCTGCGCGGGCGGGTGTGCCTTACGTTCGCCCCTTGGATGCGCTCACCTGGATCTCGGCGGCCGTGGCGTTGGCCAGTGCCGCTACGACGGTGTTTTTTTTGGGGTACTGGCAGCAGCGGCGGATTGTCACTGTGGAGCGGCTCAACTACATGAACCAGTACGGCGCATCGCTCGCCTGGGCGGCATTCGATTTGCAAAGCCGCCTGCACAACATCCTGTACGGCAGATACTCAGCCCTCTTCCTCACGCAGGGAACGGAGGAAGACGCGGAGTCAGCCCGGCGCAGCACGGTGGTCGTCATCGCCGAGTACCTGGGCCGGGTCGAAATCCTCCGGCGCGACGTGCAGTTTCTAGATCTTGGCAGCAGCGGCCCCAACCGCCGGGGCCTGAACGGACGCCTCGACCGCCACGGGTGCCGGTGGCAGCAGCGCGGGTTCGATGCCCGCCGCCAGACCCGACGAGGCCGTCTCCGAGAGGGCGACGCCGCAGCGTGCCAGGCGCAGCGGCATCAGCGACTCGACGGGGGCCTTGCGGTGCCAGGCGCGGCCGAAGCGGGAGTGCAGGCGGGCCTGGTAGACGAGGCGGTCCTGTTCCAGCTTGATGACCTGTTCGTAGGAGGGCCTCACCGGTGGCCGTATCCGATCGGTGCGCGGTCGAGATGGCCGACCCTTCCGGAGGCATATTCGCCCAGGGTGCCCTGCTCCCGGCCTTGCGCGGGTCGTGCCATGCCCCTTATAACCGTCCGTGCAGGCATCGGTGGGGATGGCCGGAAAACGGCAGTTGCCGCCGGCCAGGGGGGATCCTCAGCTCCGCCGGGATCAGACAGCAGCGTAAGCACACCCACGCAGACCCACGGAGACCCGAGGACATGACCGACAACGCCTTTCGCGATGCCATGACCCGCCTTGCCGTCGACCCGGCCTTCATGGCCGAACTCGACGGTGACACCGAGGAGGTGGCCCGAAGACTCGGCCTGACACCCGCGCAGGTCGGCGAGCTTCGCGCCCTCCGCGTCGAGTCCGGCACCGCAGGGGGCCCGGCCGCACTCGACCCGCGGCTGTCCAAGTCGTCCCTGTTCTTCGGGAGCGCGGCACACGCGTTGACGCACCATGACGTTCCGGATGTCCAGGCCGACCACGTGTCCGGTGACCACGCCTCCGTCGACCACGCGCCCGACCTGCCTTTCCCCGCTGACGGTCACGAGGTCGCCGGCGGCTTCGACGTTTCCGCCACCGGCGCCCAGAGCCTGCTCGGCGGAGGGCTGGTCCAGGAGTCGCCGGTCGACGTGAGCGGCGGACTCGGTGACTTCGGGGGATTCGGGGGATTCGGGAACGAGGACGGGACGGACCTCGGCGGCCTCGGGGGGCATATCGGTGGGGGTGCCGAGGGCGGCTCCGACGGCGGCTTGGGTGACTTCGGCGGGTTCGGTGACGGCGGCGCCGACGGTGGGTTCGGCGGCGGGTTCGGTGATGGCGGTGCTGGCGGCGGTCTGGGCGGGTTCGGCGACGGCGGCTTGGGGGCCGGCGGTGCCGATGGCGGTCTGGGCGGCTTCGGTGACAGCGGCGCCGGTTTTGGTGACGGCGGTGCCGGATCCGGTGGCGACCTCGGCGGGTTCGGCGGGTTCGGCGACCTCGGGGCTCACGGCGGTGGCTTCGGTGGCGAGGGTGGCGGCGACGCCGGTCACTTCGGGCACGGCGGCATCTACGACCGCGGTGAGGACGGTGACGGCGGCGGGGACAGCGGTGGCGGTGAGGGTGGCGGCGGAGACAGCGGCGGCGGAGACAGCGGCGGCAGCGGCGGTGGCGGCGACCAGGAGAACACCGGACGTCGGCCCGGCGGCGGTGAGGGCGGCGGTGGCGGCGGTGAGGGCGGCGGTGGCGGTGGCGAAGGCGGTGGCGAAGGCGGCGGTGGTGGCGGTGAGGGCGGAGGCGGAACCGGTGATGGTGGCTCCGGTCACGGCGGTTCCGGTGGCGGGGAGGGCGGCGGCGACGGCGGGGGCGGCGAAGAGGGCGGCGGTCACGGCGGAGGCTCCGGTGGCGGCGGGGGCGAAGGCGGCAGCGGCGGTGGTGACCAGGAGAACACCGGTCGGCGCCCCGGAGGCGGTGGTGGGGAACCCGGTGGCGGCGACGACGGCAGCGGCGGCGGCAGCCAGGAGAACACCGGACGTCGGCCCGGCGGCGGAGGAGAACCGGGCGGTGGCGAAGGCGGTGGGGGCGAAGGCGGCGGCGGTGGCCGCGCGGGCATCCTCGACGGCGCCGAGGGCGTGCGCGGCGGTGTGAGCACCCCCGGCCTCGGCGGCATCGCCACCCACCTCTCGCCCTCCGCGCCCGGCACCGCCACCGACGGCGGCTTCTCCGGCGGAACGACTCTCAGCGGCTCCGGCGCGGGCTGAGCCGACGCATGCTCTGCCACGCCTGCCGCGTCCACGTGCGGCGCGACTTCCCGTACTGCCTGTACTGCGGCACGCTCCGCCGCGGCGCGGCACCGACGTCGTACGCCGCGCCGCACCTGCGTGGCGTCGACGACCCCACGCTGCTCGTCCCGCTCACCGGCCCGGTCACCACACTGGGCCGGGGCGCGGACAGCGACGTCGTCCTGCCCGACGCCAGCGTGTCGCGCCGCCACGCCCGGATCGTCCGCACGGAGTCGGGCTTCCGAATAGAGGACCTGGACTCGTTCAACGGCACGGCCGTCGCAGGCGTCGATCTGCACGGCGCCGCCGCCCACCTCGCCGACGGCACCGAGTTGTCCGTCGGCGACGTACGCCTGGTGTTCGAACAGCCCCGCGACGCCCACATCGGCCAGCGCACCCAGGTCGTCGGCACCCAGCTCACCCAACTCCCCACCGCGGTGCAGGAGGCGGCACCGGAGGCGAACGGCCCGCTCACCGCACGTCCCCGCCGCCGCTCCGGCTGGGCGCTCAAGCAGGTACCCACCGACTGCGGCGAACCCCGCTGGGTGCTGAACAACACCCGCACCGGCGTCTATCTGGAGGTGGACCAGCGCGAGGTCTTCCTCTGGAACGCCGTCGACGGCCAGAACACCGTACGGGACCTGCTGTTCGCGTACGCCGACCGCTTCGGCGAGCTCGCCCTCCCGCGCATCGAGGCGGCACTCGCCGCGTTCGCGAACGCGGGACTGGTGCGCGGCGTGCCCGGCCGCCCCGAGGAGACGGAACGGAAGGGCTGGCGCCGCGCGGGACGGGCCGTGTACCGGGCGCTGCTGAAGCTGGAGATCTCGGTCCCCGGCCTCGACCGGGGCGTGACGCGCCTCTACCACGCCTTCGGCTGGCGCTTCTTCACCCGGACCGGCGTGACCCTGGTCTGGCTGTCGGTGATCGGTGGCCTCGCCGCGTTCTTCGCCGCGCAGAGCCGCCAGCACCTGCTGGACTTCGGCGGGGCGGGCGTCTGGGGCCCGGTGCTCCTCGCCGCCGGATACGTGTCCGCCCTGGTCGTCCACGAGCTGACGCACGCGCTGGCCGTGAAGTCGTACGGCCGCAAGGTCAGGCGCGGCGGGTTCCTGCTCATGATGGGCATGCCGTTCGCGTTCGTGGACACCAGCGACATGTGGTTCGGCACCCGCTGGTCACGCGTCGTCGTCGCTCTGTCCGGGCCGCTGTCGACGGCGGCGCTGGCCGGCTGGTGCGCGGCCGGCGCGGCCGTCCTGCCCGCCGGACCGGCCTCGGCCGTCCTCTTCCAGCTGGCTTTCGGCCTCTACCTGAACACGCTCTACAACTTCAACCCCCTGATGCCGCTGGACGGTTACCAGGCCCTGACCGACGCGCTGCGCGTGCCGCGGCTGCGAGAGGAGGCGAGCGCGTACTTCCGCACGGGGCTCTGGAAGGACCTGCGCGCGGGCAGGCGGCCAGGCCCACGGCAGGCGGGCATGGCCGCGTACGGCCTCGCGGTCGTCGTCGGCACGTACGGCTTCCTCGTGCTGGCCCTGCTGGCCTGGCGCTCCCGGATCGGCGACCTGCTGGACGGGTGGCTGTCCCCGCCGTGGACCACGGTGATCGAGGCCGTCGTGGTCGCCCTGGTGGCCTTCCCCGTGTGGTCCGCGCCGGTGCGGTGGCTGACGCGCCGTGTGCGCCGCCGCCATGACGCGAAGGGTGCGGCGCCGGCACCGACGGTGGGCGCGGCAGTGGAGGGGGCGGCATGACGCAGGATCCGGGAAGGGCCGAAGGCGGCGACTGGGCCGTCCCCGGCTACGAACCCGTACGAGTTCTCGGCGAGGGCGCCGGCGGACGGGTCGTACTGGCCCGGCACACCGCGACCGGCGTGCCCGTCGCGATCAAGTATCTGAGCGGGCGCCTGCGCGGCGACCGGGAGTTTCTCACCCGTTTCCGCGCGGAGGCCCGGCTGCTGGGCGGCCTGCGGCACCCGTGCGTGGTGCGGCTGTACGAGTACGTCGAGGCGCGCGGCGGTGCCGCCATCGTGATGGAGGCGGTGGACGGCGTCACCCTCCGCCAACTGCTGCGCCGGCACAGGGCGACCGGCCCCGAGGCCGCCCTCGTCCTGCTCAAGGGCTCGCTGCTGGGCCTCGGTGCGGCCCACGCGGCCGGGGTGATCCACCGCGACTACAAGCCGGAGAACGTGCTGGTCCGCGCCGACGGCACGAGCGCGCTCGCCGACTTCGGCATCGCCGTACGCACCGGACGCGAGACCGAGACCGCCGGCACGCCCGCCTACATGGCGCCCGAGCAGTGGCAGGGCGAACCGGCGGGACCGGCGGGCGACGTGTACGCCGCGGCAGTCGTGTTCCACGAGTGCCTGACCGGGCGCCGCCCGTTCACCGGCGACGACGTGACCGCGCTGCGCCTGCAGCACCTGCGGGCCCCCGTCCCCCTGGACGACGTACCCGACCCGGTGCGCGGGCTGCTGCGCAGGGGACTGGCGAAGGACCCGGCCGACCGGCCGGGCATCGAGACGTTCCTCGCCGACCTGGAACGGTCCGCCACCGAGGGGTACGGCACCGACTGGGAGGAGCACGGCCGCCGCCGACTCGCCGAACTCACCGCGCTGTTTGCCCTGTTGTTCCCGTTCACCGCGACGGCGACGCTCGACGCGCCGGCCCGCACCCTGACCCTGCTGGGGCGGGTGAAGCGCGGCGGATGGAAGGCCGCCGCCGGCGCGGCCGCGCTGGCGGCCGTGGCGGGCGGGGTGACGTCCGTGGCGGCCCGTCCGCACGACACGGCGACGACGGTGGCCAGTTCGGTGCCGTCGGGGACCAATTCGCCGACGCCACCCGCCTCTTCGTCCTCCGATTCACCAACTGCCGTACCGACCACGGCCGACGTCACGCCCTCGGACAGCCCCTCGGCCACCCCGGAGAGCCCGTCGGCCTCGCCCACGACGTCCATGAGTACGGCCCCGCCGGCCGAGCCGCCCACACCGACGACCGTGCCTCCGGCCTCGCCCACGCCCGGCACGGTCACGATCACCATCGGTTCCTGGCGTCGGGGGCAGACCACGGGCACGCTGATCGCCGACGTCGCCGTCGACACCACCGGGACCGGGCCCCTGACCGTCACGGCGGACTACTACGTCGACACGCCCGCCGATCCGTACGGAAACCGGACCAAGGTGCTGTCCGGCGGCACGCACTACCCCATGACCTTCGAGGCGGACTTCTCCAACCACCCGTGCCGGGGCACCTGGATGGTCACGCTCACCAGCACTCCGGCCGCCGCGAACGGACCGCAGACAGCCTCCCTGGACGCTCCGCCGTGCTGAGCGACGCCGAGCGACAGCGAGAACGGACCGACATCGACATGACGACAACCACCACGGTCGCCGGGCGCCCCCTGTCGGGCTGGACGCGGGACGCACGCCACGGCACCTGGCACGCGCTGCTCCCGGGCCGGTCCGGCGAGCCCGAGCTCGGCGCGCTGCGCATCGACCGTGCCCTGCTCGTGCCGGAGGGCACGCGCGAGCGGCTCGCGGCGGCCGTGCTCGCCGTCGCGAAGCTCCGGTTGCCCGGGGTGCTCGGCACGGTCGACCTCGTCGCGGAGGCCGGCGAGGTGTGGCTGATCACCGCCCGGCCACCGGCTCCCACCCTCACGGACCTGCTGGCCCGCGGGGGTACGGGCCCCGACGCGGGCAGCGCGGCCAGTGTCCTGAACGAGACCGCGCAGAGCCTGCTCGCCCTGCACGCGGCCGGCCTCGCCCACGGGGCGCTGGACGCGGACACCGTGGTCCTCGCCCCGGGCGGCGTCGCCCTGCTCGCCGAGGCCGCGCTGGGCACGGTGCTGGGCGATGCGCCGGACTCCGCGCGCCGCGAGGCCGACATCGCGGCCTGGGCCGGCCTGGCCCGTACCCTCGGCGAGGCCTGGGTGGCCACAGGTACCCCCGCGGCCGCCCTGTTCGCACACTGTTCCGCCACCGCCGGTTCCGAGGGGCTCGCGTCGGCCCGAGCGGCACTGGTCGCCGGGCGCGCGGCGCTCCCGGCGGGTTTCCTGCGGCGCACGGAGCTCCGCGCGGCGGTGGCCGCGGCGACCCCGGAGATCACCACGGCACCAACGGCACTAACGGCGGACGAGACGGGGGCGGGCGCCCAGCGCGTGTGCCCCCGGGAGGGGGGAGGCGAAGCCTCCGGCTCCGAAGCGGCCGGTTCCGAAGCGGCCGGTTCCGAAGCCGACGGTTGCGACGTCGCTGGTTTTGAAGCCGCAGAGTCCGAGGGCGTGCGTGCCGTGGACATGGGTTCCGAGGGCGTGCGTGCCGTGGACATGGGTTCCGAGGGCGTGCGTGCTGCGGACATGGGTTCCGAGGGCACAGGCCCCGGGGACGTGGTCCCGGAAGTGGGCAGGCCCAATCGCGCCGCGCCGGACGAGCAGCTCACCATGCCCAGCCGCACCCGCTCCGCCCCGCACCAGCCTCGCTCCGCCCCGAACCATGCCCACCCCACCGCCCCGGACGTCCAGGCCACCGCCTCGGACAACCAGGCCACCCTCCTCGGCAAACGCAACCGCACCCCCGCCGGACCTCCTACGGCGACACCCACCAAGGCAACGACGCGACCCCCGACCGGCGAGGACGACGGCGAGATCCTCCTGCGCTTCGGCCCCGGCGTCCCCGTCGACGCCCAGGACGTCCTCCGTGCCCAGTGGCGCACCGCACCCGTACCCCCTGACAGTCGCCCCCACCGTCGAAGGCGGCGGGCCTGGATCGCCACGACCACCTTCCTGACCGTCGCGGCCGTCCTCCTCTGGCTGTTGCTGCGCCCGTCCCCCGCCCCGACTGTCACCGCTGTCGAAGTCCGGGCGCCCGCCGGGCGGTTGCACTGCGGACAGACCGCCGATCTGGTCGGCGTCGTGACCACCGACGGCCGCGGCGGCCCGGTGACGTACCACTGGCTGCGCAGCGACGGCCAGGACTCCGGCGAGCTGGTCCACATGGCCCGCCGGGGCGACCGCAGGGTCACCGTGCACCTCCGCTGGACGGTCCGCGGCCCTGGCAGCTTCCGTGGAACCGCCCGCCTGCGGATCTCGCACCAGCGCAAGGCGCCCGAGGCGGAGGCGACCTTCAGCTACGCCTGCTCCTGACGGACCCGGCCACCAGCGCGACAGCCGGACCGACGGCGAGCGCCCCGACCACAAGCAGCGGCTGCTGGCAAGCCTCTCGCTCGATGATCACACGGGGCCTGCTGGACAGCCGTCGAAGCGACGATGCTGACCTCCTGGGACAGGAGGCTCCCGGTCTTCCCGGGAGAGCGCACGAGCGCGACCGCCTCCCGTTTGAACTTCTCCGGGTAACTACCTGCCGAGGTTGCTCTTGCTTCCCACCTGGCACTACTTCCTCTGGAACCTCACGTCCCGGCCGCCAGGTGTCCACGATCAAGGGGAAGGTTCAATCCGGACGGCCACCCGATGTGCGTGCGCACCCGCTGACCTGCTAGCGTTCTCTTCGCCCCAAAAAACTCGTTGACACGGGTCGATTGGGGAGGCAGAGTAGAACAGTTGCCTAGAACTGGACACGTCCGGCGGCAGCAGTTAGAGTCTGCTCGCTTCTCAAAGCAATCGACACGTCGATTCAGAAGAAGCCACTC
>NZ_JBIAIQ010000026.1:0-136443 GCF_042871525.1 Streptomyces sp. NPDC005784 | reverse complement strand
CCAGCGAATATTTGCTTGGTGGCGCCACTTCTTCCTCGTTTCCTGTTCAGGACAACCCTATTGGGTCCCTGTCCGGAAACTTCGTGGCCCCTCAGATCATGAGCGGTATGCAATGTCACTCACCGGCGGTGCCCTGGCTGCCAGGCATACCGCGACATCTGCCCCGCGCTCGTAGGATTGATTGTGGCCTCCTCTCTACACCAGGCCAGCGCCCCTCGTCATCAAGTTCGTTCCGGCGGGCCGCTGCCTGCGCGGGCCGGCCGAAATGCAGCACGGGACGCTGCGAGGCTTCATCTCTCGCTGCATGTGGGCGGAGGTCTCCCGCACCACATGTGGGCGGAGGTCCCCCAGATGCCGGCCGACCGCTCGGACCTCCGTGCTCTCTCAACCGGTGTGAAGGATCCGAATGCGATCGGGTTCCGCCGGATCTCGATCAACGACTTGGACTGGCGTCCAGGCCCATTGCCAAACGCTGATGCCTGGCATGCGGGAGAACCGGATCTGCCCGCGAGTGCCTTCGACTGCAACGCGCGGCCAAGATGGGGCCGTCCGCGCCCGGTCCTCGCCGTGAGAACGCAGCACTTCGGCGAGCACGGTGACCGTGTCGTAGCCCTCGAAGGCGACGAAGGAGGGCGCTTCGGCCAGCCGCTCGCGGAGCGCCGTCTCAACTCGTACACCGAGTGGGTTCAGGCGCTCGGGCAGGTAGCGCAAGAACGAGATCCCGGCACTGTCCTCGCCCAGCAACCTCGCCCATTCGGCGAACTCCGGTTGCCCGGCCGGAGCACCGATCAGGATCTCGGCGAGGCGCCGGTCACGGCGGACGGACCTGACGATCGACACCGCCGGCTCCGGGTTGCCAACCAGAAGTAGGAGGGCTGTCGCGCGATGCTCGACCAGTTCGTCGCACACGGCCGTGGGGGCGAGCGCGCGCATGTCGAGTTCGGTGACCGTGCCGCCGCGTGGAGTGAGGCAATCCCGCAGAATGCGTGCCCCGGATGCCCAGTAGACACTCGACTCGACTGCTACGGCGATTCGATCGTGGCCCGCGCCGAGGACGAAGTCCGCGTAGATCTGCCAGCCGTGGGACTGCGCCGGGGCGAGGCGCGCGACCCATTCCGTCGGCTGATCGGTGAGCGCGTCGAGAACCGCCGACGAGCAGAGGAACGGCAGGCCAAGGGCGTCGGCCCTGGCGGCAGCGGCGCGAGCGACGACGCTGTGGTACTCCCCCGCCAAGGCAGCCACACCCAGGCGAGCCAACTCGTCCACGGCCGCCGCGGCCCTCTGTGGATCGGCCGCGGTGTCTCGGACCACCAGTTCGAGTGGCCTTCCGGCGATCCCGCCGGCGTCATTGACTTCGCGAGCAGCCAATTCGAGTCCGGCGAGCAGGTGTCGGCCTGCCTCGACCCAGCCAGGCCGAGTCAGTGGAACGAGAACGCCGATCTGAACGGATGACCCGTCAGTCCGCCCCGCTCCAGGCGGTGTTGGTGGCACATTCACGTGGTGGCGTCTCCCGTGTGACGATCCGATGGCAGTGTGCCCGGATCGCAGAGTGGCAAGGCCCGGCAGTACGCGCTCACTCCGTTCACTCGCCGACGGGACATCCGCCCGGGCCGGCGACGCGTACCCGTACGCGGCGCGCCACCTGCGCTTCGCGAGACGCTTTCAGTTCCATGGGACGGCAAAAGGCAAAGGCAAGGAGAGATCTCTCCTTGCCGCTCTCAACGTATAGCGCGCCGGGGGGCTTGCCGCAAGCCCCGGGTCATCGCGCAGAATCGTCGGCCGATGCCACAACCTGCGGAAATGAGGGCACGACGTGCCTGTGTCGCCAGAGGGAAGGCAACCTAAGGATGAGGACGTGCTCGACAAGAGGTTCGGCAGAGTTGGAGGCGCCGGTGATTCGATCGGTCACCGCAGCGCGACGGAGCACGGCCGCCTCGGGGGCGCCGCGATGACCGAGCAGTACGTGTTGGATCTTCAAGACGTTGACGAGACGCAGGTCGCGGTCGTTGGCGGCAAGGGCGCGCACCTGGGCGGGCTGTCGCGACTCGAAGGCATCCGGGTGCCGGGCGGCTTCTGCGTGACGACGGACGCCTTCCGGCGGATCATGGCGGAAACGCCGTCGATCGACGATCGGCTCGATCAGTTGGCGCGCCTGAACCCCGACGACCGGGAGGCGATCCGCACGCTCAGCGCGCAGATTCGCCGGACCATCGAAGGGATTGCCGTCCCGGGCGATCTCGCGGCGGCGATCACACGCGCGCTCGCCCGGATCGGCGAGCAAGCCGCCTACGCCGTTCGATCCAGCGCAACGGCAGAGGACCTGCCGACGGCCTCCTTTGCCGGCCAGCAGGACACGTACCTGAACGTCGTGGGGCCGACGGCGATCCTCCAGCACGTCGGCCGGTGCTGGGCGTCGCTGTTCACCGAGCGGGCGGTGACCTACCGTCAGCGGAACGGCATCGACCACCGTACGGTCCACATGGCCGTGGTCGTGCAGCAGATGGTCTTCCCGCATGCGGCCGGCATCCTGTTCACCGCCGACCCCGTCACGGGCAACCGGAAGGTCGCCACCGTGGACGCCGGCTTCGGCCTCGGCGAGGCCCTGGTCTCCGGCCTGGTGAACCCGGACGTCTTCAAGGTGCGGCGCGGTGCAGTCGTCGCCAAGGCGATCGCCGCCAAACAGCGTGCCGTTCACGCCCTGCCGGCCGGTGGTACGCAGGAAGTGGCGATCGACCCGCAGCGGCAGGAGCAGCCGGCGCTGACGGATGCGCAGGTCGTGCGGCTCGTGCAGCTCGGGCGGCGGATCGAAGCGCACTTCGGCCGCCCGCAGGACATCGAATGGTGCCTGGTCGATGATGACTTCCGGATCGTTCAGAGTCGGCCGATCACGACGCTGTTCCTCATCCCCGAGACCGACGACCAGGAGAATCACGTCTACGTCTCCGTCGGTCATCAGCAGATGATGACCGACCCCATGAAGCCTCTGGGGTTCTCCATGTGGCAGCTGACAGCCATGGCGTCGATGCACGAAGCCGGCGGGAGACTGTTCGTCGACGTCACCCGTCGCCTGGCCTCGCCCGCGAGCCGCGCCGCCCTCCTGGACGTCATGGGGAGAGGCGATCCGTTGGTCAGGGACGCTCTGGAGACCGTCCTCGACCACGACGATTTCGTCCCGTCGCTCCCGGACGCAGGTCCCGCCGGGCCGCCGGTCGGCCGTGCCGCCACCCCGATCGAGACCGATCCCGCCATCGTCACCGAACTGATCGAGCGTAGTCAGGCGTCCATCGCCGCCCTGGAGCGAGACATCCGGACGAAGGCCGGCCCGGCGCTGTTCGACTTCCTGCTGGAGGCCTTCCAGGAGCACAAGCGAGTCCTCAGTGATCCGCTGAGCATGCAGGCGATCATGGCGGGAATGGAGGCCACGTGGTGGCTCAACGACAAGCTGCAG
Organism: Streptomyces sp. NPDC005784; assembly: GCF_042871525.1. NCBI lineage: Bacteria > Bacillati > Actinomycetota > Actinomycetes > Kitasatosporales > Streptomycetaceae > Streptomyces > Streptomyces sp. NPDC005784. The sequence continues at coordinate 132,995 of NZ_JBIAIQ010000026.1, read as the reverse complement.
GAGTGGCTGGGCGAGAAGAACGCGGCTGACACGCTCACGCTGTCCGCCCCCGACAACATCACCTCGGAGATGGGACTGGCGCTGCTCGACGTCGCGGACGTGATCCGTCCGCAGCCGAAGGTCGTGGCGTTCCTGCAGGACGTCGAGGACGAGGGCTTCCTGGACGAGCTGGCGAAGCTCGTGGGCGGGGCCGAAGCGCGCGACGCCATCGAGGCCTACCTCGACCGGTACGGCATGCGCTGCGTCGGCGAGATCGACATCACGAGGCCGCGTTGGCGCGAGCGCCCCACCACGCTCGTACCCGTGATCCTCGACAACGTCAGGAACTTCGAGCCGGGCGCCGCCGAACGGCGTTTCGAGCAAGGGCGGCAGAAAGCGCGGGAGAAGGAACAGGACGTGCTGTCACGCTTGCGGGCCCTGCCGGACGGGGACCGGAAAGCCGACGAGACCAAGCGGATGATCGACCGGGTCCGCACCTTCATCGGGTACCGGGAGTACCCGAAGTACGGCATCATCAGGCGCTACTTCGTCTACAAGCAGGCCCTGTTGGAGGAGGCCGAGCGCCTCGTGCAGGCCAACGTCCTTCCTGAGCAGGAGGACATCTTCTACCTCACGTTCCAGGAGCTCCACGCCGCCGTGCGCTCGAACCAGGTGGATGGCCAGCTCATCCAGCAGCGCAAGGACGCGTTCCGCTCGTACCACGCGCTCACACCGCCCCGGGTGCTCACATCGGATGGTGAGGCCGTCACGGGGGCGTACCGGCGCGACGACGTGCCGGCCGGCGCCCTGATCGGCCTGGCGGTCTCCGCCGGGACCATCGAGGGAAGGGCCCGCGTCATCCTCGACATGGCGGAGGCCGATCTCGAAGCGGGCGACATCCTGGTCACGACCTTCACGGACCCCAGCTGGTCACCGCTGTTCGTCGGAATCGCGGGCCTGGTCACGGAGGTGGGCGGCCTGATGACCCATGGCGCGGTGATCGCCCGGGAGTACGGCTTGCCGGCCGTCGTGGGCGTGGAGCGGGCCACCCGGCTGATCCGGGACGGGCAGCGGATCCGCGTGCACGGAACCGACGGGTACGTCGAGATCCTGCCGTGACCGACCACGCCGAGAACCCCGTCCGTAGCCTCCGACCAAACAACGCCAGGCAGTTGAGGACCACCCCAAAGATCTGAACAACCGGGCAGACAACAAGTTCGAGGAGGACTGTCGAATCCGGGCCGGCCGTTCGACGTAGGGGTGTGAGGCAACAGCAACCGCAAGGAGAGACAGCCACCATGGCTCAGTACGCGATCCTGATCTACACGAAGGTCCACGTCGACGAGGCCGAAGCAATTCCCGGGGCGCGGGAGGCCCATGACCGCCACTTCGAGGACATGGTGGAGTCCGGGGCCCTGGTCGCGGCGTTCGCGCTGCAGCCCGCCGCCGACACGGCGACCTCTATCCACGGCGACGTGGTGACGGACGGCCCCTTCATTGATGCCAAGGAGGTCATCGCCGGCTTCGCAGTCATCGAGGCGCCCGACCTGGACGCCGCCCTGAAGATCGCCCGTGCCAATCCCGCCACCCAGCAGGGCGGCGGTGTCGAAGTGCGCCCCGTGGAAGGCGGCTTCATCGCGGATGGATCCGCTACGGCATGACGCCCACGGCAGACGTCGAGTCGGCGGTCGCGGACGCGCACCGTCGCGGGTGGGCCCAGGTGCTCGCCGCGACGGCACGTGTCGCACGCGACCTGGACCTGGCCGAGGAATGCGTGCAGGAGGCGTACGCCGCCGCCCTGGCGAGCTGGGCCCGCGACGGGGTCCCGGACAAACCGACGGCCTGGCTCACCACCGCGGCCAAGCGCCGCGCGATGGACGCGGTGCGACGCGAGCAGACGTTCCGCTCGAAACTCCCGCTGCTGGTACAGCCCGAGGAGACGGAGCTTGAGGTGGCGATCGACGAACCGTCCGCCGTCGAGCCCGAACACGTAGTACCGGACGAGCGATTGCGACTGATCTTCATGTGCTGCCATCCGGCGTTGGCGCAGGAGGCGCAGTTGGCACTCACGTTGCGACTGGTGTGCGGTGTGGCGACCACCGATATCGCACGGGCGCTTCTGGTTTCGGAGCCGACGATGGCCGCCCGGATGACCCGGGCGAAGAAGAAGATCTCGGCCGCGCGGATCCCCTTCCGGCTCCCGGGAGCGGGTGAACTGCCGGACCGGCTGCGCGCGGTGCTCGGCGTGATCCATCTGCTGTTCACCACCGGGCACACCGCACCGTCCGGCGCGTCGCTGGTGCGTACGGACCTGGTGGACCAGTCGCTGCGGCTGGCCCGGATGCTGCGGGAGTCGATGCCCGACGAGCGGGAGGTGCGGGGGCTGCTCGCACTGCTGCTGGTCACCGACGCCCGGCGCGCCACCCGGGTCGACGCCGACGGTCGCCTCCTGCGGCTGGAGGACCAGGATCGATCGCTCTGGGACCGCTCAGCGATGGCCGAGGCGCACGACCTGATCGTGGACGGGCTGCGCGGCGGGCGACCGGGCCGCTATCTCCTGCAGGCTGCCATCGCCTCGCTCTACGCCGAGGCGTCGTCCTACGACCTTACGGACTGGCCGCAGATCGTGACCTTGTACGACGAGTTGCTGTCGGTGTGGCCCTCACCGGTGGTGGCGTTGAACCGCACAGTGGCGGTGTCGATGGTCTCCGGTCCCGCCCAGGCGCTGGCAGACGTCGTGGAGTTGGAGAAGGGCGGCCGACTTGCGAAATACCAGTACCTACCGGCGATCAAGGCGGACCTGCTGCGTCGGCTGGGCCGCTCGGAGGAGGCCTCGATCGCCTACCGCCGGGCGCTGGAGCTGACCGAAAACGACGCCGAGCGCGAGTTCCTGGCAGAACGCCTCGCCGGTCCGCGTCGGGCATAGGTACCGGTACGCATCGGGCACAAGTACCGGGCTCTCGCCCGCTCGCTGCCGGGTCGGTGGTTTGATCGTCCCTCGTCGGCATTGATTTGATGCGCAACGTTCCAACGGCGTGTTGCCTCATTCGAGAGAAGGGTGCGGAGGTTGCTGGCGAGACGGTCCCTGGGGCGGCAGTTCGGCTGGCTGTGGGCGGCATATGCGGTCAGCACCTACGGGTCCGGGCTGGGGTTCGGGGCGTTCCCGCTGATCGCCGTGCTGGCGTTGCATGCCGGCCCCGCCGAGGTGTCCGCCTTGTCCGCGGTGGGACCCGCGGTAGGCGCACTGATCGCGCTGCCGCTCGCGCCGTGGGTGGAGTTCCGGCGCAAGCGCCCGGTCATGATCGCGATGGACCTGACCCGGTTTGCGGTCATGGCGACGATCCCGGTCGCCTACGCCTTCGGCTGGCTCGGTTTTGTCCAGCTGCTCGTTGTCTCGACCGTGGTCGCCGCAGCCAAGATCGCCTTCAACGCGGCCGGCGGCGCCTACCTCAAGACCCTCGTCGGGCCGGATGACCTGCTCGTGAGCTGGCCATCATCATCAACATGAGCCTGTACACCCCCGTGCTCGCCACCTACCGGCTCGAACACACCCCCAACCATCTCGTCGCCCGCACCCTGTCGGCCTGGTCGATAGGCCAGCAGGCGTCCATCGCCGTCTTCACCGCGCTCGGCGGGCTGCTCGCCGACGCCACCAGCCCACGCACCGCTCTCACGGTCGCGGGACTGCTCATCCTCACCAGCCCGCTGCTACTGCCACGCCGCCGGCGTCCCGCGTCCGAAGCGGACCGTGAACCGGCGACACCCGCCTCAGGCCCGCAGCAACCGATCCCAGGCACTACGCCGGCACAGCCATGACCGCAAGATCGTCAGACTCGTCGGCGCGGGCAAGCGCCCCTCGGTCCCCCCGCTCCACCGGGCGCTCGCCGAAGCCGACATCATCGCGGGCGGAGGCCTACCACCGGAGCGCCACACCTTCGACGAGGTCACGCGAAGAAGCCTGGCCTGTCGCGTACGCCCGATCGAGCCCCTGCCCGACCCGGGGCGGGCTGCCGCCCTGGGGGACGAATGTCGCGCCCGCAGGCGCACCACACTCGGAATGTCCCGGCGGGCACTTCAATTTCGGGCTCGTCCCATGGCATCGGCCCAGCCTTGTCAGGGCTGGGCCGCGACTACTTCAGTGACGGTCGGCACTCACCCGCAGGAGTTGGCGTGGTTGAAGTCCAGGACCACGCGCTCGGGGCTGTGCAGCTTGTAGACCTTGTATGTGGGCTTGGTCTGGAACGCGGTTGCGAAGTTGACCACCCCTTCGAAGTCTCCGGTCAGGGCGAGACCCTTCAGTTTGGGCAACTGGATCTTCACCAGTCGGGGACCCTGGTAGACCGACTTGCCCGCAGCGTCGTGCGCGACCGCGGGAGAGAGCCTGATGTCCAGGAAGTACTTCCCGGCGAGTGGGACCTTTTTCCCGGAAGGGTCGTAGCGAGGCGTCGTCACCGGCTTCACGGTGACGGCCGGGGCGCTGCCCCGTACGTCGATGACGAGCCGGTCGAACGTGCAGTGCCCGGCCCACCGGGCGTTGACGATGCGCGCGGGCGGCGAAATCTTCGCAGCTGCCTTCGGCTGCGTGACCGCGGAGGCGGGGACCGTGGCTCCGGCGGCGGTGAGAAGGACGCCCGCGACAATGGCTGCACGGGATGGGTGATGTTGCATGACGCCCCCAGATGCTCTGGTGAAGGGGACCGATGGTTTCACTATGGGAGACATGTTCGAGATCCGAATGGTTGCACGGCCAGGGCCTTGTTGTCCCGCCCTTCGGACGGCCTGTGCCCGGGGCCTGCTCAAAGCCTGGACTCCTCGATTCGACTGCCGTTCCTGAGGCCGACCCGCCGCGTCGGATCGTGCCGCCCCTGACGGGGGTGGTGAGCCGCGGTCGTACCTGCGCGGGCGATCGGATGCTGTCGGCCGCCCCGCCGTCCGGGAGGGCGGCGAATCCTTCGGATGCGGCCGTCGGGGGTCCCGCCGGTATCGCCGGTGAGGGTTCGCCTCGTTGGTCATGCGGCGCCGGGCGGGCGTAAGCGGCCCGTTCGGTCAGGTGTTGGCGTGCAGCAGTGCGGCCCCGAGTGGTGTGAGCGTGTGGACAACCGTGTTGCGGTGACGGGTGGAGACGATCAGGTTGGCCTCGCGCAGGATGTACGTGTGCTGACTGGCGGTGGGGGCTGTGGTGCCGGTGCGGCGGGCGAGCTCGGTGGTCGTGCAGCCGTCTTCGACGGCGCGCAGGGCGCTGGCCCGGGTGGTGCCGAGCAGGGCCGCGAGACTGCCGGATCCGGGGCGGGCGGCTGGGTCGGCGCACCAGCCGGGCCGGTGGGCGACGGGGTAGACCAGGACCGGGGGAAGTTCGGTGTCGATGAGGGTGACCGGGGTGCGCCAGCAGAACACCGAGGGCACGAGGAGCAGGCCGCGCCCGTCGAGGTGGAGGTCGCGGTCCACCGGATAGGGCGCAGTCAGCACCGACGGGGTCCAGTCCAGGGTGGGGCGCAGACTGTGCAGGAGTCCGTCGACGCCGTGGCGGAGCAGGGCGCGGCTGCGGGCGGTGCGGTCGGCGTCGACCAGCGCCTGGATCCGTGGCCAGTAGGGGCCGAGGGCTGCGTGGTAGTAGCGGTGCAGGGCGTTGCCGAGGCCGGTGAGCGCGGTGCGGGCGCTGTCGGCCAGCGGGCGGGCCCAGGTCGGCGCCGCGGGAAGGACTGCCAGATCCTGGCGTAACCGCCGGGCCGGGGTGGCGCGTACCGCCTCGATCCCGTCGTCCAGGTCCGTGGTCGCTCTGACGGGGGTCAGGAAGTCCGGGAAGTCCCCGGTGCGGGGCGCCAGATAGCGGATCAGCCGGGCGTCCTGGCGGGGCAGGCGGTCCCTCAGCCGGCTCCTGGCGCCCGCCCGCCACGGGTCGAAGACCGCCCGGCCCGCGGTGCCGTCCAGCAGGGTCGCGCTCAGCACGATCTCCCACATCGGGTCGGGCCCCTGCGCTATCCGTATCCGCGCGAGGTCTTCCGCCGTGAAGTGCACCCTGAGCCCCATGGTCCCCCCTGCACAACGAGGTCTCGCCCTCATTCTCGCCCCCCTCACGCACCTCTGAGCTGTGCTTTTCAGCCGTACTCGAAGTCCCACGCCGAGGATCTCGGCGTGGGACGGCGTCGCTTGCAGGCACATCACATGTCGTCACGGGGGGGAAACGCATGAAAGCAAACGAGAAGGTCGTCGCCGTCGTCGCGGTCGGCGCCGTCGCGGCGGCACTGTTCACCGGGGTCGTCGCGGCCACGTCGGCCCAGGCGGCCGCGTACACCTACGTCAGCGGGCTGACTCCGTCCGGATACACCGTCACCAAGGTCCTGGACACAGCCAACCACTCCACCGCCGACCCGAGCCCGGCGCCCTTGCTATGCCCTGCGGAGCACCCCTCGGGTTCAGGGTTTCCAGGTGCGCAGGAAGGTGGCGATCCGGGCGGCAGTGCAGCGCGGGTTGTTCAACTCGTGGGCGAGCGCGGTGAGCTGTTCGCGTGTGGGATTGACCGGAATGTTGCTGGCCTCGAGGTACATGACGGCGACGGCGCAGGCGACGGTGAGGTTGGAACGCTCCAGCCAGCGGCAGCGGCCCAGGTTGTGGACCAGGGCAGCGGCGCGGGCGTAGGCGCCGTCGTAAACGGGTGTGTCGAGGAGTTCGCCGCGATGGCGGGCGACGGCGGCGATGGGCACGCCGTAGTCGTCGGCGGCCGGGTCGCGGTGCCCGGCCCGCTCCGCCACTTCGAGGATCCAGGATTCGTCGACGTGCAGGATCACGCTGCGGCACCCGGCCGCGGATCGGCGTACGGAGCGTCGAGCTGCCGCTCCAGATCGTCGAGGAACGCACCGTGCTCATCGATGAGCCGCTGGGCGGCCGTCATGCCGGCGGCTCGGGCGCCGGTGGTGTCCTCGATGATGAGGCGCTCCACGTACTTGTTGAAGTCCAGCCGACGGGCGGCCGCGGCGGCCTTGCCGGCCGCGAGCACGTCCTCTTCCAGCCGGACCTGCGTCTGCTTCTTCGTGGAATTCACACCCCCATGGTAGCAGGGTGGTAGCAGGCGGGGGCCGGAACAGACGGCTTGAGCACCCCCGCCGCCCGGTCGACGATCAACCCGCCTTCTCGGATCATCGCCGTCGCGCTGCTCCGCTGACAGCTCACCGAAGTTCGGCGGAGTGGGCGGCAACCCCATGACCACGCCCCCAGTGCGCTCGGGCCGACCGCTTGCGCGAGTCATTGACATGACCCTGCCTTGTGGCTAGCTTCACGAAGCGTTCTCTCGTCTGCGCCCCCAGGTGCTCGCGGCCCCGGGGCCCCGTCAATGCGTCGCATCGCCGGCCGCCCCGTCTCGGCGATGAGACAACGTTGTCAATCTCCGCCATCACACCCAAGCGAGCGCCGCTCTCCCTGCGCGAAGACAACGTTGTCAAGCTCCGTCCCGCCCTCGAGTAGAGGAGAAACCCCCCGTGCTGACACGACTGTCGAGACCTCCCGGAACCACCGCGATCGGCTTACTTGCGGTTGCGGCACTGGCCGCCGCCGGGCTGTGCACACCTGCGTGGGCAGCCGACAAGGCTGCGTTCGTCACGTCGCCGGCCACCGTGGTCAACCCGTTCATCGGGACGTCGAACCAGGCTGACGACTTCCCTGGGGCCGACGTGCCGTTCGGCATGGTGCAGTGGAGCCCGGACACGCCGTCGCGTCCCTCCGGCGGCGGTTACGAGTACAACGACTCGTCCATCACCGGCTTCAGCCTCACCCACATCGCCGGACCCGGCTGCGGTGCGGCCGGCGACATACCCGTGCTGCCCACAGTCGGTACCGTGAACACCGGTGCGACGGACGCGTTCTCGCATTCCAACGAGTCGGCGTCCGCGGGCTCGTACAAGGTCGCCCTCAACAACCAGGTGACCACCGAGCTGACCACCACGACGCGCAGCGGTATGGCGCGCTTCACGTTCCCCTCGAGCAGCCAGGCCAACCTGATCTTCAAACTCACCGGAAGCCAGAACGGCGCCACCTCGACGCAGTTCACCAAGGTCTCGAACACCGAGGTGAGCGGCCAGGTCACCAGCGGCCACTTCTGCGGCGCGGGGAACACGTACAGCGTGTACTTCGACATGGTCTTCGACCAGCCGTTCGCCTCGCAAGGCACCTCGATCGCGAAGACGTCGGCCGCCACCCCGGCGAAGCCGCGCACGGCGTCCAAGAACGCCGCCGAGAAGCCCAACAAGCCGGTGCTTCACGGCAAGACCCCCACCGCGACGGCCCCGAAGGCCGCCAACGGCAGCGCCTCGCCGAACGCTGCCGCCTCGAACGGCTACGTCACCTTCAACACCACCACCAACCCGGTGGTGCAGGCCAAGGTCGGCATCTCCTACGTCTCGATCGCGAACGCGACGGCCAACCGGACCGCGGAGAACACCGGTTGGGACTTCGACGCGACGCGCACCGCCGCGCAGAACGCCTGGAACAGCGCGCTCGGCAAAATACAGATCGCCGGCGGGACAGCCGCACAGCAACAGAGCTTCTACACGGCGCTCTACCACTCGCTGTTGCACCCGAACGTCATCAGCGACACCAACGGCCAGTACTACGGCTTCGACGGCAAAACACACACCGTGGACACCGGCCACAGAGCGGCATACGCCAACTACTCCGGCTGGGACATCTACCGCTCTCAAGCCCAACTCGAAGGGTTGCTCGCCCCCCAGGTCGCCTCGGACACAGCGCAATCAATGGTCGACGACTACGCCCAGACCGGGCTCTTCCCCAAGTGGTCCGAGAACAACGGCGAGTCCTATGTCATGGTGGGCGACCCGGCCGACGCCATCCTCGCCGACTACTACGCCTTCGGCGCCAAGGACTTCGACACAGCGACCGCCCTGGCCGACATGATCAAACAGGCCAGCGCGGCCAACAACGACCGACCGGGCCTCAACTACCTTGACTCACCCGGATACATGCCGCACGACGGCAGCTATGGCTGCTGCAACTTCTACGGCCCGGTCGCCACCACGCTGGAGTACAACACCGCCGACTTCGCAATCTCCGCGCTGGCCGGGGCACTTGGCGACACCAGCCACCAAAGGACGTACGCCAACCGCGCCCAAGGCTGGCGCAACATACTCAACCCGGCCTCCGGCTTCGTCGAACCGCGCAACGCCGGCGGTTCCTGGACCGGCGGCTTCGACCCCACCAGCGGCACCGACATGGTCGAAGCCGACTCCTGGATCTACACCGGGATGGTCCCGTTCAATGTCGGCGGCCTGGCGCACGCCAAGGGCGGCAACACGGCGATGAACCACTACCTGGACACCGTGTTGCGCAGCTACACCGGCGACAAGGGCTACGCGTGGGTCGGCAACGAACCCAGCATCGAACTGCCGTGGGAATACGACTACACCGGGCAGCCCTACAAGACACAGGGCACCGTCCGGGCGATCCAGGATCAGATCTGGGCGAACACTCCCGGCGGGCTGGCCGACGGCAACGACGATCTCGGCGCGATGAGTGCCTGGTACGTATGGTCCGCACTCGGCATGTACCCCGAGACCCCGGGCACCTCCGATCTCGCCCTGGGCTCCCCCCTGTTCACACAGGCCGTGGTCACTCTCCCGTCGGGCCAGACACTGACGATCAACGGCAACGGCGCCGCCGACAACGCCCCTTACGTACAGTCCGCAACGTGGAACGGCACCGCCTGGAACAACGCCTACGCCCCCACCACGGCAATCACCGCCGGCGGCACCCTGAACTACACCCTCGGCACCAGCGCCAACACCTCCTGGGCAACGGCAACTTCCGCGGCCCCGCCCTCGTACGCCGGTGACACCACGGCCCCGGCCTCGCCCCGTATCGGCGCCATCACCTCCGCAGTGGCCTCGAACCTGTGCGTGGACGACGCGAGTTCCGCCACCAGCGACGGCACCCACGTCCAGATCTGGAGCTGCAACAACACCTACGCCCAGGACTGGATCATCGCCGGCGACGGAACGGTCCGGACCCTCGGCAAATGCCTGGACGCCGACCACAGCGGAACCACCAACGGCACACTGATCCAGCTGTGGACATGCAACGGCAGCGGCGCCCAGCAATGGACCACGGGCGCCAACGGATCGCTCATCAACCCCCAGTCCAAACTGTGCCTGGACGACCCCAACTCCACGACCACGAACGGCACCCAACTCCAGCTCTACAGCTGCAACGGATCAGGCGCCCAGAACTGGAAACTGCCGACTTGAGCCACCGGCACCCGTAGCCCACAACACCACTGACAGGTCATCTCAATTGGCGAGCTTGCGGTAACGGATGAGGGCGCAGGCCATGCTCGCCGAGGCGAGGAAGTACGCGGCCTTGCACTCGTAGCGGCGGAGATCCGACGGACAGGGGCAGACCGTTCCGGTCCGTGACGAGGCGCATCTCCGCTCTACGATCCCCACCAGAACCGACAATGTACCCGGCCAATTGAGATGACCTGCGATGAACAAGCTCAGCGCCTGTCCTAGGTTCCTGCCCTGAGTAGCTTGACGTCCTCTGCACCGGCTCCGCGCCGAGGTGCCCGAGGACGCCGGGCAGGCCGGGCAGGCGCGGCGACGCGTCTACATGGCCGCGACGACCGCGATCAGCGACAGGTCTCCCGAGTAGCTGTCCTGTCGCGACAGCTTCAGCGAGCCCCGCCCATTCGCCCAGCCGTAGTCACCGACGATCCCCGACGGTGACCAAGTCGTCGGGGCTGATCTTGTCGGCCCGCGCACCTGTCATCGTTTCCGTACCCTGGGAACATGCGGATGCGCCCCACTCTGAGTTGGACCCCTGCCGACGACCTGCCGCCGGGCACCACGGATCTGGAGCCGGTCACCGACGCGCTGAGAACCGGCGGCGTGCTTGTGCTCAGCGGGGCCGGAATCTCCACGGAATCGGGCATCCCTGACTATCGGGGCCCGAGCGGGAGCCTCAGTCGGCACACCCCGATGACCTACCAGGACTTCACCGCAAGCGCCCAAGCCCGTCGGCGGTACTGGGCGCGCAGCCACCTCGGCTGGCGAACCTTCGGACGTGCCCGCCCCAACGACGGGCACCGGGCCGTGGCCGCGTACGGGCGGCACGGCCTGCTCTCGGGGGTCATCACCCAGAACGTCGACGGTCTGCACCAGGCCGTCGGCAGCGAGGGCGTCGTGGAACTCCACGGAGGCCTGGACCGGGTCGTCTGCCTGTCCTGCGGCGCCTCCAGCCCGCGCCGCGAGCTCGCCCGGCAGCTGGAGAAAGCCAATCCAGCCTTCGAGCCGGTGGCCGCCGCAATCAACCCGGACGGTGACGCCGACCTGACCGATGAACAGGTCGGGGACTTCCGCGTGGTTCCCTGCACGGCTTGCGGCGGCATCCTCAAACCGGACGTGGTGTTCTTCGGCGAAGCCGTTCCGCCGTCGCGGGTCGAGCACTGCCGCCGGCTGGTCCGTGAGGCGACTTCGCTGTTGGTACTGGGCTCCTCACTGACGGTGATGTTCGGGCTGCGCTTCGTCCGCCAGGCGGCCCAGGCCGGTAAGCCGGTGGTGATCGTCAACCGGGACCCGACCCGGGGCGACCAGCACGCCCTCGCCCGAGTCGCGCTCCCGCTGGGAACAGCCCTCACCGCCGTGGCCGACCGGCTGGACATCCCCCTCGACGAAGCAGCGGCCGATGTCTCACCGGCACCGGGCGGGCGTGGAGTGGGCCCATGAGTACCCCCGCGCTCGTGTGCCGCGGCTGCCCGATCAGCCCGCTGAGCGGGCCACCAGTGACATGACCGTCGCCTGGCGACCGCGAGCCTGTCTGTGCGAGGACTACGGTCATTACCGTTGGCATAAGCCTCGGAGTCAGGGCTTTTGCGTGCTTGCGGCGTGGGGATACCGCCGGGCGCGTGCCCAGGCGAGTTGCTCTGCCGCGCTGTTCAGCAGCGTGTCCAGGACGACGGGGTAGGCACTGTGCGTCATCCGTCCGGCCAGGAGCCGCGCAGTGGCCGCGATGTGCGGGTGGGTGTCGGCAGGCAAATCGGCGTAGGTGGAGTTCCACATCTCCTCGTCCGCTGCGCGGGCCTCGTCCGTCAGCGCCAGCGACCCGGCGTCCAGGGCCGCGAAGGCCAGAGTGAGATCGATGAACGCGTGGTAGACGACGACCGCGTCCGCGTCCGGGAAGCCCGCGGTGCGCAGGATGCCGAGGATCGCCTCGTCCACCGCGATCTCCCGCGGCCGGCCGGTGACGCGGCTGGCAGTCAGCACAGCGGCCTGGGGATGGGCGAGGTAGGAGGCGTGAATGGCCTGGCCGAGGGCCCGCAGGTCGGACCGCCACTCTCCGGTGGCCGTCCAGGTGTCCAGCGCCCGCCCCATCAACTCCTCGCCGATGGCCCTGGTCAGGTCGTCCAGACCGGCGAAGTAACGGTAGAGGGTGCTGGGGTCGGCTCCGAGGACCGCGCCCAGCCTGCGTGCCGTCAGTCCGGTGCTGCCGTGCTCTCGCAGCATCCGCAACGCCGTCTGCACGATCAGCTTCTCGGACAGCACCGTGCCCTGTCTCGTCGGCCGACGCCTGCGCCGTGCCGCCTCCGGCACCACTTGTTTCGCCACGCCAACTCTCCCTGCCGACCACTCACCGGTCCTTATGCCAACATTGTTGACCTTAACCCAGGACATCCCGTTGCATCTGTCCAGCCCCGGAGGCGTCCGTCTCCGGCAACGAAAGGTGTGTGACATGCGAGTACTTCTCGTGGGCGCGGGCGGTGTGGGCACGGCCGTCACGCGGATCGCGGCCCGTCGCGACTTCCTGACCCACATGGTCGTCGCGGACTACGACCTCGCACGCGCCGAGGCGGCCGTCGCGGCGCTCAAGGAACACGGGGACCGGTTCAGCGCGAGGCGCCTGGACGCCTCCGACGTGGACGCCGTACGTCAGGCACTCGTCGAAGAGAAGTGTGACGCCCTGCTCAACGCGACCGATCCGCGGTTCGTGATGCCGCTCTTCAACGCGGCCCTCGCGGCGGGCACGCACTATCTCGACATGGCGATGTCCCTGTCCGCACCGCACGCCACCCAGCCGTACGAGCGATGCGGCGTGAAGCTCGGCGACGCGCAGTTCGAGCAGGCCGGTCCGTGGGAGCGCTCCGGGCGGCTGGCCCTGGTCGGCATGGGGGTGGAGCCGGGCCTGTCGGACGTCTTCGCCCGGTACGCAGCCGACGAACTCTTCGACAAGATCGAAGAGATCGGCGTCCGCGACGGCGCCAACCTGACCGTCGAGGGCTACGACTTCGCCCCGTCCTTCAGCATCTGGACGACCATCGAGGAGTGCCTCAACCCCCCGGTGGTCTACGAGAAGGATCGCGGCTGGTTCACCACCGAACCCTTCAGCGAACCTGAGGTCTTCGACTTCCCCGAGGGCATCGGCCCGGTGGAGTGCGTCAACGTCGAGCACGAGGAGGTCCTGCTCATCCCCCGCTGGGTCGACGCCCGCCGGGTCACGTTCAAGTACGGCCTCGGCGACGACTTCATCGACAAGCTGAAGACCCTCCACGAGCTGGGTCTGGACGCCACCAAGAAGGTCACCGTCCCCTCGGAGAACGGGCCCGTGGCGGTCTCCCCGCGCGATGTGGTCGCCGCCTGCCTGCCCGACCCGGCAACGCTGGGCGACCGCATGACCGGCAAGACCTGCGCGGGCACCTGGGTCAAGGGCACCAAGGACGGCTCGGCTCGCGAGGTCTACCTCTACCACGTGGTCGACAACCAATGGTCGATGCGCGAGTACGGATCCCAGGCAGTGGTGTGGCAGACCGCCGTCAACCCTGTCATCGCCCTCGAACTCGTCGCGGGTGGAGCCTGGTCGGCCAGCGGTGTGCTCGGCCCGGAAGCCTTGCCGCCCCGCCCCTTCCTCGACCTGCTCACCGAGTACGGCTCTCCGTGGGGCCTGCGCGAGGAGGGCTGACGGCCGGCGGCAGGCCACGAGCCGGGGAGCGGCCGGACGGCTCCTCGGCCGAGGGCCCCGGTCACGGATCTCAACGCCGGTGATCAGTAGCGCTGGGTTGTTCGGTCAGAGATCGAACAGTGGGTGGTGCGCGCCCGAACCGGCTACGGCGACATCCTTGTCCGCCGTTCGTGACACATCGCAAGGCACCAGCCCCACGGAAACGTCACCGCCTGTGTGAAGACGTGGTCAGGCGGGCTGCCACAGCTCGACCCGATTGCCCTCGGGATCGATGACCCAGCCGAATCGACCGACACCCTCCATGTCCTGCGTCTCTTGCACCACTTCCGCTCCCTTGGCGCGCAATTGCGCGAGCATCGCATCCAGGTCGCGGACCCGGAAGTTGAGCATGGTCTGCTGGGCGCGGGACCCGAAGTACTCGCTCTCGGCTTCGAACGTCGCGAACACCGTCGGTCCGGCGCCCTGACGCCACAGACCGTTCTCATCGGCGTCCAGACCCAGGCAATCGCGATACCACGCGCCCAGAGAGACCGGGTCGGCGGCGCGCATGAAGTACCCACCGATTCCAAGCACACGTTCCATCCCGCTATCTTGCCAGGACGGTGATCGGGCGGGCCCGCACCACACCAACGCCCACTTCACACCCCGTCTCAATCGCGGGGGAGCGAGGGCGTCAATCTCCAGCCCGGCCTCACCCCGCAGGTCGTACCCCCGACAAGGCGGACCGCAACCCGACGAAGGAGTGGTGGACGTGGTCAATGCTCAGGATGGCGCTCCGGCAATCAGCCTGTCCAAGATGCAGTCGCAAGCCCCGGACCTGGTCAGTCTCTACAAGTCGGCAGGGTCCAGCGTGCGTGCGCACGGCCTTGAGGGAGTACGCGCCTCGGTCTACCTCGTGATGGATCGCTCCGGGTCGATGCGGCCGTACTACAAGGACGGCACCATGCAGCATCTTGGTGAGCAGGTCCTCTCGCTGTCCGCCCACCTTGATGACAACGGCACGGTACCTGTGGTGTTCTTCTCCACCGACGTCGACGGAACCACCGACCTCAAGCTCGGAGGTCACCGGGGCAGCATCAACAAACTCCACGAAAACCTCGGACACATGGGGCGCACGAGCTACCACTGGGCGATGGACGAGGTAATCCACCACTACACGGAATCCGGCAGCCGCTCCCCCGGCCTGGTGATCTTCCAAACCGATGGTGGGCCCTCCAGCAAGCTCGCCGCCGAACGCTACCTGTGCAAAGCCGCGCGGCTGCCGCTGTTCTGGCAGTTCATCGGCTTCGGTGACCCCGACGACAACGAGTTCGCCTTCCTCCGCAAGCTCGACGATCTGGCCGTACCCAGACATCGCGTCGTCGACAACGCGGGCTTCTTCCACGCAGGCCGTGATCCGCGCGCGGTGCCCGACGATCTGCTCTACGACCGGCTTCTACAAGAGTTCCCCAGCTGGCTGTTGTCTGCTCGTACGGCTCAAGTCCTGCGGTGAGAACCTGAACCGATCTGCCCCGCCGAGGGCAGCATGGCCCGGGGCGCCTGGCCGGTCTGCCCTGGCGAACGGGGCTGGCGAACGGGGCTGGGGCCATCGCCCGTGGCGGGTGCGGTATGAATTCTGGTGTGAACGATCAGACGCAGCCCGCGACCGTTCGCGTGTTCATCGCTCTTGCCCCGCCTGACCACGCGAAAGAAGAACTGGCCCGGGAGCTACGCCCCGCCTACGAGACACACCCTGACATGCGGTGGAACCGTATTGAGGACTGGCACATCACCCTGGCGTTCCTGGGAGAACTGCCGGTTGAGACCATTCCACTCCTGCGACCGGCACTCGCCGACCTCGCAGCGGACCACCAGCCACTCTGCTTGGCGCTGCGCGGCAGCGGTAGGTTCGACGACCGCGTGCTGTGGAGCGGAATCGACGGAGACCTCGATGCGCTGCACGAGCTGGCCGCCGATGTGCGTACCGTCGTCAAGAAATGCGGGGTCGCCTTCGAGGACCGGCCGCTTCGCCCTCATCTGACGTTGGCCCGTGCCCGCCGCGGAGACCGATCCTCCGCAGCGGAAATCGCCCAAGGGATCGCCGAATTCACCGGCCACCAGTGGGCCGCCGAACGTCTGCACCTGGTCGGCAGCAACTTCGGCCGCAGTAGCGGACCGATCCACTACCGCGACATCGAGGCTTGGACTCTCGGCAACGGGAAATCCACTCAATCCTGAACGAACCAACCGTTCCTGAGTCATCGTCACTACCCCGGGTCACCCGCAAGGACCGGTGAGCGCAGGCTTCTGCCCGCCCATCGGCAGGCGATGGACGGGCAGAGTTGTCGACGATACTCAGCGGGTGCGGACTGAGACCCCATGACCATCGGTCCGGCGAAGCACCTCAGCTCCTGGGCGGGTGCCTTCCTACTGGTAGGTGACGGTGATCGGGGCGTGCACGCTCTGGCGTGGGAGCGTGATGGTCAGAACCTTGGACGTGCTGTCCCAGTGGTACGCGTGCGGGGACAGTTGCATGCCGGCCGCCGATACCTGGGTGGGTGCGTGGGTCCCCAGGAGTGAGAGGGTCCACTGGCGGGTCTTCACCTGACCGGGGAAGGAACCCCGCACCGGCCGGATCGACACCGTGTGGTGCGGACCGTTCTGCCGGTACCGAATGGTCGTCGTGGCGCTTCGGCTCCTCTTTTTGGTCGTCCCGTTGTCCTCGTAGAGGTGGAACGACCCCGACGAACCGGTCGCGACGGTGAGCGTGACGTCGGTCAGGGGGTTTCGGTCGTTGCCGGACACGTTGTGGGTGCGGGTGGGCAGGATGCCGCCCGCCTTGATGAACACCGGCATCGAGTTCAGGTCGGTGGTCACGTCCTGGGTGCCGCCACCGGTGTAGGTCTCGCCGGTGAAGTAGTTGGTCCACTGGCCGGGCGGGAGCCATACCGAGGTGGTGGCAGAGGTGCCCGGCGTGGTCACCGGGGCGACCAGCATGTCGGAGCCGTAGAAGTACTCGCTGTTGGCGGCAGCGTAGGCCTGAGGCTCGTCGGGGTACTCCAGGTAGGTGGGGCGCACGATCGGCACGCCGGTGCGGTTCGCCTCCTCGGCGAGCGTGTAGGTGTAGGGCACCAGGTTCTCGCGGAGATTGAGGAACTTGTCGGCCGATTGGCGCGCCGCCGTGCCGTACTGCCAGGGCAGCCGGTCGCTGTGGTTGCTGTGCAGGCGGTCGATCGGCTGGAAGGCTCCGAACTGGACCCACCGGGCGTACAGGTCGTCGGGCAGTTTGTGCGTGGTGCGGCTCTGCCCGCCTTCGGTGTACGTCTCAGAACCGGTCAGCCCCGTCGTGTCGTTGTGGCCGCCGATGTCGTGGGTGATGGCCGCCATCCCGGTCGCGGCGGACTCCCCCGGGGTGTAACCGACCTCCAGTTTCAACGTGCCCCACGTCGAGGAGGTGTCGCCGGTGAAGTGGACGGTGCTGCGCTTGTCCGCCCACGGTCCGGTCGGCAGCCCCTGCTGGCCGCTGTACCCGGCCGCCTGCAACGAGCCGTACGCACGGGAGAGAACGAATCCGCGGCCGAGGGTCTTGGCGTCGGCGGTGGCGTACTGCTGGTTGATCCAGGCGTCCGGGGTCACGCCCGCCAGCGACGACTGCGATGCGTCGCAGCACCAGTCGAGCCACCAGAAGTCGTTGCCTTGCTGATCCATGGCCTGGTGCAGGTCCATATACGCCTTGAGCTGGTCCGGGTCGCCGAAGTCGAAGGTGTAGCAGTTGTTCTCGACGTTGGCGCCCGAGGCACAACCGCCCTTTGTCAGCTTGCCCTTGGCCGTGGCCTGCGACTGGGCGAACTGGGGATCGGAAGCGAGGATGCTGGGGTGCACATTGAGTGTGTTGTGCAGGCCCTGGGATGCCGACCAGTCGAAGAAGCCCTTGGGATCGGGGAACTTCGCGGGATCCATCTCCCAACCGCTCCAATTGTTCACGGCTTTGAAGTCCGTGTCGGTCACCAGGACGTCCAGCGGGGTGCCTTCGGCGCGGAACGCCGGGAGAATGGCGTTCCGGTAGTCCGCCGCGGTGCGATCGATGTACTCCGAGTACCAGACGCCATAAGCCCACTGCGGCAGCAGTGCGGGCGGTCCGGTCAGCGTGGCCAGATCGCTGAGTCCGTGCTTGTAGTCGTGTCCGTAGCCGAAGACGTAGCCGTCCTGGTAGGGCGCGCCGCCATGGTCGGGGCGGGGTGCTGCCTTCTGCGATGTGGTGTCGTACAGCGCTGACGGCGTGTCGTCCAGCAGATACCAACCGTCCTGGTTGAGCAGGCCGGGCGTGGTGGCGAGGGAGTCTTCGTTGCCGGTCACGCCGTCGAGGCCTCGGCGGTATCCGCCGAGGGCTATGTGCGGCGGGGGCGCGGCCGCCTCGGGGGCGGCCACCGAGACGGTGTCCGCGTTGATGTGACAGCTGGCCGGGCCGGGGCAGCCGAGGGTGATGTCGTCCGTACCTGCCGCAAGGGTGACGGGCACCGAGGCCGATTGCCAATCACCCCAGTCTGTTGTCGCGGGGAGCGACAAGGTGCTGTCGGTGCCCGCGGCGGAGACCATGGCGGTGCGCGCCTGGTGGAGGCCGTCGGCGCCGATGCCGTTGGCGTAGCGCACCCTGAGGGTGTAGACACCGTCGGCCGGCACGCCGACCACATGGGTCGTCAGGCTCGATCCCTGGTGGAGGTCGCCGACAAAGCCACTGCCGGCGTATCCCTTGTGATCGGTGGCGTTGACCGCTGTACCGCCGATGCGTCCGGCCTCCGCCTCACAGCTCACGCCGTACAGGCAGTCCGTGATCGCGGTGCTGGAGACGGGCGGGTATGTGTCGCCGGGCCGGACGAGCGCGACGCTGTCGACATTGACATTGCCGGAGTCCGCGGCGGTTCGGGTCAGGGCGAGCGTGTGGTGACCCGCGCCGAGCTGGACGTTCGCCGTGGTGACGTTCCACGTGTCCCAGTTCGCCGTGACCGGCAATGACACCGTCTGCTGCGCTCCGCCGTCCACGGACAGCGTCAAGGTGCGGGTCCGGGTCTGGCCGTCACCGCCGCGGGAGTTGGCGTACCGCAGGTCGAGCTCATAGGTCCCAGCGTCTTTGACATCGATGTCAGCGGACGCCGAGCTGCCAGTGCCTTGGAATCCCGCCGCGAAGCCCGTCCCGGTGTGCCCGGCGTGGTCGGAGGCTACGGAAAGCCCGTTGAGACGCAGATTCTCGGCCTCGCACAGTGCGCCGAGCGTGCAGGTCAGACGCTGCCAGGGCGCGGCGGTCACGGGAGTGGGTCCCGCCGCCGGCTGCACGGAAAGGTTCTGGGCATTGAACGGCCCGGAGTCGACCTTGTAGCGCAGGCTCATCGCACTCGTCCGTATGGTGAGCCAGCCGTTGGACGTCGTGGCACTGTAAGCGGCCGGCTCGAAGCCGTCGCGGCCGATGGCGTTGAACGTCGGTTCATCGGTGAACTTCCGGTCGCCCGCGTATTCCGTACGGATCAGCGTGGGCGAGAGGATCTCGAAGCGTGCGTCCCCCGACGAGAGGGTTGGGATTCGAAGGCTGTGCGCGCCATTGGCTGACGCCAAGTCCGCGCCTGTCAGAGTCATGGTGGCGGCCACCGCCAGGGCAGCGGCGACGCTCACCTGCTGCCGTGCGGATCTCAGCCGTCGCCTCTTTGAAGCAGTCCTCATGCGCAACATCCGTTCTGCTTGCTGTGGGGGAACCGTCTCCGGTATGCCGGTTGAGACCCGGAGTTGGGCTTCCCGCTTGCGGGCATTGTTCGGGCTGCGGCGTACCCCAGGAGCGCGGCGGTGCAGGATATGACCCTCCTCAGACCCCGCCCACAGAGATCAGCAGTTGGCATCAGAGCACGTCCACTCTCGCGGTGTCCATATGGCCGACCGCGGATTTCCCGGCCGGGAAATCACGCTTACGACCTTCACCGCACCGTGCCGGTCAAGGACGACGAGAACAGGCCGGAGCGGGCAGTTTTGATCGCCCTCAAGCCCGGGCTGACCGCACCGCCATAATGAGCCCGCTCGCCCACGTCATACGGACGGAGCGAAAGTCCTCTCGTACCTCCAGGTCGGCCAAGAGACGCTTGACCGCGGCTCCGTGCTCGTCCGGCCAGTCGGGCTGCGGGTCGAGGTCGTCGATCAGGTACGTTCCGCCGAGAGCCACGAGTTGCAGGGCACGTTCCAGGTGGCTGAACTTGCCGGGCCAGGTGTCCGCGAACACCAGGTCGAACGGTTCCCCGTCGTAGTTCTGCAGCCATGCGCCGCCGTCTCCGGCCACAAAGGTCACCCTTGGATCGGACCCCAACTCCTCGCGGGCGACCTTCCGTACGGCCTCGTCGACTTCGATCGTGACCAGATGAGAAGCGCTGTCCATCCCACTGAGAAGCCAGGCGGAACCCTCGCCCACGCCCGTACCGAGTTCGAGGATGCGGCCACCGGGACAGGCAGCCGCGAGGACGGCCAGCAAGCTGCCGGTGCGCTCCTCACAGGACCTGATGAAGCCCGTTTCGCGCGCCGCGGCGCGCAGGGCCGGCAGAGAGACCGGGAATCGGCTCGGCATGTCGTCCATCCGGTGGATGATGCAGCCGCCACGCCTGCCCTGCCACACCCTTTCCTGCCCTTTCAGCGACTTCCCGGCCAATCCATGACACCGCAGGATGGATGACAAGCGGTAGCCATCGATGAAGGCGTCACGTCGACGGTCGATGCCTGTAGCCAGGGTGTCCGCGGTCCCGGGCCGGCATCATGCCGCCGGCTGCTTGCCGATCAGGTCGGCGACGGGCGTGTTCGCTCTGCCGTCCGCGACGCTCCGCGTACGGAGATTCGCCCATCCGACCAGCGTTGCAGCCATGACGGTGAGCACGAGACCAGCAATCGTGACTGCCTCCTGGAATTCCGCGGACTGCTGCGAGCTCCAGTTCGCTGTCGCGATGTTGCCGGTGAAGAGCGCCGCGAGAATGGTGCCCGTGACGGCGATGCCGACGCCGGAGGTGACTTCGGTGGCGGTGTCGGTGAGCGCCGCGCCGATCGAGGTCCGGTCCTTGGGCAGGCCACCGAGCACATTGACCGCGGCGACGACGCCGGCCACGCGCATCCCGGCTGCTACGAGTACGAGTGCGATCGCGACCCACACGTATCCGAAACGGCTCAGCAGACTGTAGATGGCGAGCCCGAACACGACCGCTGCGGCGCCGAGCCATGCGGCGCGGCCGATACCGACGCGTTCCACGAGCGGATTGATGAACGGGCCCGCTGCGAGGAGGACGACAACCTGCGGCAGCATGCCGATGGCGGCGAGTGCGGGCGTCCATCCCCAGTCGAGTTGCAACTGCAGCGTCACCAAGTAGCCGAGACCAGCGGTCGCCAGTCCCGCGGCGGCCTTGTAGGCCAGGCCGCCGGCAACGAGCGGGCGGGCGAGGAGCTTCGGGTCGAGAAGCGGATGGCGGACCGAACGCTGGCGAAGGAAGAAGGAAATCGCCCCCACAACAGCCGCGGCGGCAGCCGTCCATGGCGCCCATGAACCGGTGCCTTCGTTCACGAACAGTGTCGGCGCGACGAGCGCGAGCGCGATCGTCGCCGTGCCCAGCACCGCTCCGAGGACGTCCACCGGGTCGCGGTGGAGGTCAGCCGCTTCGTCCGCGGCGACGCCGACCCGCACACCTGTCATCGCGAGCACGGCGATCGGCACGTTCACCAGTAGCAGGACTTGCCAGGGAGCGACGGCGAGCACGAACCCTCCCACCGTCGGGCCGATCGCGAGCCCGACCAGACCGACGGTCGAGATGATCGTTATCGCACGGACACGCAGGCTCTCCTCCTCGAACAGCCGGAAGGCCAGCGCCATCGAACCTGGAGTCGTCATCGCCGCCGCGACGCCCATCACCGCCCGGACGGCGATCAGTTGCTCCGCAGTGGTGACGAAAGCGGTCGCCAGGCTCGCAACGCCGAGCAGCACCAGCCCGATGAGCATGATCCGTCGTCGGCCGAACCGGTCGGCGATCGCGCCGAACACCAACATCAAACCGCCGAACACGACCCCGTACGCGCCCGTCACCCACTGCAGCGTGATCGTCGAAGCGTGCAACTCGCGTCCGATCGTGGGCAACGCGACGTTCAGGATCGAGTTGTCCAGCATCTCGAACAGAAACACTGCCGACAGTCCGGCCAAGGCCACCCAGGCCTCGCGCAACGACCGGGGTGCGCCAGGAGAGGGGTCCACCGCGGCGAGAGCGGGTCCGGTCTCGTTGGGAGTACTCACGAGCAGCCACCTAAGATAGAGACTCCTGTCTTACGGGGGCCAGAGTAGGGCGCTAGAATAAGATAGGCAAGTCTATTCAAGGGAGGCACGGATGCCCGAGCGACGCCGCGGAGCGGCTCTGGAGAAGGCGCTCCTCGATGCGGCCTGGGAGGAACTCACGGACAGCGGCTACGCCAGGTTCACCGTGGACGCCGTCGTTCGGCGCGCGGGCACCAGCCCTCCCGTTCTCTACCGCCGCTGGTCCGACCGTGACGAACTCGTCCGGGCAACCATCGTCCACATCCTGGAGAAGTACCGCCTCGACCCTCCCGACACGGGAAGCCTCCGGGGGGACGTCCTCACCCTCATGCGGGAGATCAACGCGACCCGTGTCCAGCTCATCACCGTGATGAGCGTGCACCTGGCCGGCTACTACCAGGAGACCGGCATCAGCCCCGGCGACCTCCTCGCGACGGGGCGCGGGAATGGTGTCGACGTACTGTTCGACCGGGCCATCGACCGCGGCGAGATCAAACCGGAACTCCTGACCGAACGCATCAAGTCCCTCCCCTTCGACCTGCTGCGCCACGAAATCCTCACGACCTTCGCCCCCGTGCCCGACGACGTGCTAGAAGAAATCGTCGACACGGTCTTCCTCCCCCTGGTGCACTGACCGCAGCCGCACACCTCGCGCGAACGGTCCCTTCGCGCGAGGAGGACCAAATGGCCGCCGCCGGCCCGACGATCTGCGTGGGAGTCGCCGTCGGCGGAGAGTCAGAGTCCTGGTCCGTAGCCCGCGTCCGGGTGCTGTCGAGGGGTCCACCACTCCATGAGTCCCCAGATCCCGAGCACGAGCGTGGCCAAGGCGGCGAGTACCGAGACCCAGGGTCGGCCTGTCCAGCGTTTGGTCAGCGACCAGGCCAGGAGCGGCACCAGAGCGCCGCCGAGCACGATGAGCGGAAGGTCGAGGTAGACCACTCTCAGGTTACGGGCATGGCCCTCGAACCCGCCGTCGATACTGAACGCTGCCCGCGGCGCCCACACAAGTACCGCTGTCACCGCGCCGAGACCGGCAAGGAGGCGTCCGGCGCCGCCGGTGCTTTTTGAAGTGGTGCTCATGTCCCGTCCAGTGGAGTTCCGCCCATGCCAGTGACGGACGCAGATGGCATGGTGTGTGGTTCCTGTCGACGGTTGTCAGCGTTGGTCGTTGAGCGTCCTTCCAGGTTCCGGGACGGCCCAAAGAGTGTCAGTACCAGGTGCGACGAGTCCTGAGTCACCCCGGTTGGAGGAATCATGGGCTTCGGCTACAAGACCGACACGGTCGACGCCCCAGGGATCTACGGCTTCCCGTCCGGCGTCGAGCCCAGCCACGAAGCCTGACGTTCGATCGCGACGGGACCCTCACCTCGTTGGCGCGCGGTCCGGCACGCGCCGCGGGCAGTCACCGGTCGGCAGTGCCTCAACAACTCAGGCAGGCCAACAGGTTGCGGCCGACGGGCCGGCGAGGGCCGTGCCCTTCGTCGGCATCAGCGGTAGATGAACCTGCCTCGCTTGCGTTGACTTGAGACAGTCGCCAGTGTTCGTCCTTGTTGGTGTCAGGGGCCGCTGCATCAGGCACCGTTCGACCCACCGTCGGGTCCGAAGTCAGTGACCGGTCTGTCGCTGTCCGCCAGAATCAGCGCATGCTGAGGATCGGATCCATTGTGTTGGGTGTCTCGGATGTGTCGCGCGCCGCCGCGTTCTGGATGGAGGCTCTGGGTTACGTCCCGCGCGAGGAGATGGAGGACGACTGGGTGGTGCTGGTGCCGGCGGAAGGATACGGGCCCCAACTGTCGCTCGGTCTCAGCGAGACGGTGGTCCAGGCGTATCCGCGGGTCCATCTGGACCTCTATGCCGGGGACGCGGCAGACCAGGCGGCCGAGGTCGAGAGACTGGTGGCCCTGGGCGCCCGGCGCGTGGACTGGGATCTCTATCCTGAGGACGCCGATTTCATCGTGCTCGCCGACCCCGAGGGCAACCGGTTCTGCGTCATCGACACCAGCCACGGTTGACGGACTGCCGACGGCCACGGCCAACGCCCCGAGAGAGCCCCGTACTTCGGCCTGGCCCGCGCTGGTGGACAGTCCCAAGTCGCCGATCGCGGCGGGCTCCTGGTCGCCGTGTCGCTGGTGGCCGGCCAGCCGGCTCCCGTTGATGAGCGGCCGCAGGGCGCTCCGGGCCATCGGTCACGCCACCACCGCGCTGCCTATGACCAGCGTGCTGATGGTCTGCCTGCTGATCGCGCTGAAACTGTACGACCGCACCACCACCTGCTGACGAGCGCTCGGGGACAGGACACATCCCACCGGCGGCCGCCCGCACAGCCGGGCCCGCTGTGCCTGAGTCAGTAGGCCTCGGAGCGCGGCACATGGAGCAGCCGAGCCACTGCGCGGCCAGCCGGGGGGACGGACGCCGGGGTGACGCCGAGGCCCCAAGTGGAGCCCACGAGTGGTGGACGTCTCCCCGCCGACTCAGGCTGGCGTACGCAGTGGCCGCCCCGGCCATGCGGCGGCGGGCGGAGCCACGCGACGTCGTCCCGGTCGAGACGGCCGGGGCCGTCAGAGAGACGGGATCGTCAAGCCGTGCCCTGGCCCGTGCTGTCCTGGGGACAGCACGGGCCAGGGCGCGAGCCGTGGCACCCCCGTTTGCGGCCGCCGTGAGCGCGGGCGTGAACCCGGCCTGGCGGGGCGGGTGTTGACCCCGACCCTCGTCACTGGCCCACCCTGCCGTCGGTGCACTCGCGCAAGAGGTCGGCGTGACCGCAGTGACGGGCGTACTCCTCGATCCTGTGCACCATCAGCTCCCGGATCGCGATCCCGTCCTTCCCCACCCGCTCGCTCAGATCCGGGTGTTCAGCCAGCGCGGCGTCGGTCGCCCCCTGCTCACGCTCCAGATCGGAGTACGCGGCGTCGACCAAGGCCTGATCGGCGGCAGCTTCCTCGAAGTCCGCGTCACGTCGGCCGTACAGCTTCGGCAGCGGGTCACCGTCGCTGATCCAGTTGCGCCAGTCCCGTTCCACCTCGGCGAGGTGCCGGACCAGACCGAGCAGCGACATCGTCGACGGCGGGACCGATCGACGGGCCAACTGCTCCGCGTCCAGGCCCTCGCACTTCATCCGCAGGGTCATGCGATAGCCCGTCAGGAAGTCCTGCAGCGTCGCGAGTTCACCGTCCAGGCTGACACCTTCATCGTTGCGGGGGTCGTCGTCCGGGTCGGCCCACATGTCGGGGTAGACGGTTGCCTGGGTCCATCGTGCCGGTCGGTCACTCATACGTCGCATGGTTGTCCGCGACGGCCCCTGTACGCCACCGAGTTCTTCACTGCGACGTGACGCCATGGTGGCGTCAGGAAAGGCGCAGGGCCCCCCGCAATGAGCGCGATGGGTCAGAAGCGTCAGAAGCTCACCGGCAGCGCGAGCAACCCGCGGGCCCGCATTGAGGGTCGCCACCTCAACTCCTCACGGGGAGCGGCCAGTTGCAGGGAAGGGAAGCGGCGCAACAGCGTGCTTACGGCGATCTGTGTTTCCAGCCGTGCCAGCGGGGCGCCCACGCAGTAGTGGATGCCGTGACCGAGCGCCACATGCCCGCTGTCCCGTCTGTCCACGTCGAATCGATCGGGGTCGCGGAAACGGGCGGGGTCGCGGTTGGCGGAGGCGAGCGACAGCATGACCGTCTCCCCCGCCGGGATCGTCACGTCACCGATCTGCACGTCATCGACCGGGAAGCGTCGAATGGCAAGGAGCGCAGGACCGTCGAAGCGTGCGAACTCTTCGACAGCATCCTCGATCTTGGCCGGACTGTCGCGTAGGGCGGCCAGTTGCTCCGGGTGGTCCAGCAGCGCCAGCACGGCGGTGCCGATGAGCTGCACCGTGTTTTCGTAGCCGGCGGACAGGATGAGGAACGCGAGTGACGTCAGCTCGTCCTCGGTGAGTTTGTCGCTGTCGTCGCGGACGTTGATCAGGTCGGACAGCAGGTCGTCGCCGGGAGTGCGGCGCTTGTCGGCGATCAGTTGTGGGAAGTACGAGAGCATGGCGGCGACGGCGTGCTTCGTCCCGTCGGGGTTCTCGGGATCCGGGGCGACCAGTGCGTCGGTCCAGTCGCGGAAGTCGCGGCGTGAGTCGTGCGGCACACCGAGCAGGTCACAGATGACGGTGATCGGCAGTGGTGCGGCGAACTCGGCGATGAGGTCGGCGTGCCCTCGGTCGGCCACGCTGTCCAGTAGTTGGTCGGCCAGGAGCTGTATGTCCGGACGCATCCGCTGGATGCGGGCCGGGGTGAACGCTTGGGTGACCAGTCGCCTGATGCGGGTGTGATCGGGCGGGTCCATATTGAGCAGGTTGGCGTCGAGGGCCGCCGGCAGCGTGAAGCCTTTGTACTGGCCGGGAAGCCTGTGTGTCTTGTCTAAGGAAAGCCGCGGGTCGGCGAGCAGTTGGCGTACGTCGGCGTGACGAGTGACGATCCATATGGGCAGACCGTCCGGCCCGGTGATCTTGTGCACCGGCCCGGCCTCCCGCAGACGGGCATACGCTGCGTGGGGGTCGGCGACGAGCGTGGCCGGATCAGGGAATGCAGTAGACATGGGCGCAGCCTAGGCTGATCGCTTTCGGCCGCGCCCCGTCGCCCCTCCCCCGCCGCCCATTGCTCTTCGCGGCTGGGAAGGAGCGGAACAGGCGACATGTCCGGATCTTCCTCAGGAAGACCCAAGTCCCCCCGAACGGCTCTGCTTTCGTCGACGACAGCAGGCAAGTCGGGGAGCCGGGGGTCAGGGGCGGTTCAGCCCCCACGTCTGCAGGGCATAGGGGCGTCCTTTCTCCTCACCTGTGATCAGCGGCACGTCGAGCAGTCCGAAGCCCGCCTTGGTGGCCACGGCGACGCTGGCGGCGTTCTCTGCCTCCAGCTCCAGGATCACCTGCCCCGCGCCCAGCTGCTCGAAGGCGTACGCGGCCATGACCCGTACCGCCCGCACCGCGAGCCCCTGGCCGCGGTGCGCGGGACCGACCGCGTACCCGAGCTCCGTGCCCTCGGGGGCACGCCGCAGCATCACTTCGCCGAGCGGTGCGCCGCCGTCGACAGTGATGGCGAGCAGCACGGCCGTGCCCTGCGCCCGGAGCTGCCGGTCCCGGTCCAGGCGGGCGCGGGCGGCCGCTTCGTCGAAGGGGGAGACGAGCGGTGTCCAGTACGCGATGTCGGGGTGGTCGAACAGCTCCGGCATCGCCGCCAGGTCCGCCTCCGTCCAGTCACGGAGGACGAGCCCTTCCCCCGAGAGCTCGATCCGCTCGGGAAACGACGGCATGGTGCTGTTCATGGTGCGGAACCTCTCTGGCCTGTTCAGGACGAGGCAGGATAACAATCGATGTCCCATGACCGGACGGCACCGGTCGCGTCCGAGTGCCCGCCCGGTCTCGACGGCGCCGGCCAGGTGCGGCGGAGCGGTTACCTCGGGTTCACAGGGTGTGGTGCAGCCAGCGCTGGAGCACGTTGTTGACGTCTGCGGGCAGGGCGCTGATCTGGTCGATGACGGCACGGTCTTCGGGCATCGGTGGGATGCCCGCGGCGGTGAGTGTGGCATGCAGGTCGAGGCGTCGCCGGTCGTGCGGGTCGAGGGTGTAGCCGAGGCGGCGGGCGGGGTCGGGCGCCGGCAGGTAGGCGTCGATGTCATCGCAGGGCTGGTCCGGAACCGGCCAGGCACTGTCCCGGGACGATGCGGCATAGGGGTCGACGAAGGCATGGGAACCGAGGCTCTCACTGTTCCAGGGGGTCATCTCTGTCTCCTCACC
This sequence comes from Streptomyces sp. NPDC005784, assembly GCF_042871525.1. Classification (NCBI taxonomy): domain Bacteria; kingdom Bacillati; phylum Actinomycetota; class Actinomycetes; order Kitasatosporales; family Streptomycetaceae; genus Streptomyces; species Streptomyces sp. NPDC005784. The sequence goes on along the minus strand of NZ_JBIAIQ010000026.1, from coordinate 104,994 downwards.
AGGTGACGTACGAACTACCTGTCCAGAGCACCGCAAGGACCAACCCGGTTGCGCCCGCAGCACAACACCACACGGACGGAGCCATCGACGGCTGATCACCTCGTGTGACCAGCAGACGACAGCCAGCGCCTCCAAGTCTCCGTAAATCAGGAGTTCCCAACGCGCGCAGCGGTGAGTACCCCGCCACCGCGCCAGTGACGAATTCTTCCTCTACGACGTCGAACTGCTCGACAAAGCAGACGAGTTGATACGAACGCCGCTCACCGCGCGGTGACGTGCCAGAAGTCCCGCGTCAGGGGGGTGGGTGTCGGGTTCGCCATGGCGACCTGGGCGAGCAGAAGGGTGACCGTTCCGGTGGACGGAATGACATGGCCCGTCGTCCCGGTGCCGCCGATCCAGCCGTAGCGGCCGGGCACTCTCCAGGGTTCCGAAGATGGTCCGTTCGTGCCCGTCGGCCCGTTTCGCGGTTCTCCGCTGGTGTTCCGAGGACCGCCGACGTCGAAGTCCGTTTACAGGTCTGCCGATTCACCTGCGGGACGATTACATTCGCCGGGCAGCCACCCAGCCCGAGACACTGCTATCCGGCTCGATCCCGGGTGAGCCGGAACTGAGCCACCTTCAATCCGGGGGCGGGCTCGACGGTGCCCACACGGGAGAATCCCAGGCGCTCGTAAAGCGCGACTGCCGGACGATTGTCGGCACCGGTACTCACCAGGACGTACCCACTGGGGACGAGGTCGGTCAGGAGATGACCGAGCAGCCTTGAAGCCAGGCCGCGACGAAACCATGTGGGATCAACGCACACGCGGTCGATGTCGAGAGCGTCCTCTCCCGCCGACCACTGCCAGGCGACGAAAGCAATGACCCGCCCGTCATCCGTCACTGCCCCGAGCCAACGCAAAGGCTGGGCCCGCATCTCTTCTAGGCTCTCTCGCAGAGCCGGGATACCGTCGAAGCCGATCAGGTCAGCCTCGACCGCGTACGCACGGCGACCGATCCGGTGCACCGCTGCAGCCGTCGTCTCCTCGCCAGGATTCAACTCGCGCACGATGAAGCCATCGTGACTGCACTCATCGCGTCGAGGATGATCAGAAAACGACATACCCGATGGTAAACCGCGCCGAAATCGGGACACCCGCCGTTGAGTTGTCGCGCTTCGATCAGCCGCCACGGTGGCCGGACCCCACTGCCCCCTGAAACCGCGGGTGTGGCGTTGACAATGGGCATGCTGGCCACGGCGGGCATACCGGCGCGGACCGTACGCCCTGGCCGCGGCGTTCTTCGTGCCGAGCCGGTGGGCGCGGCTGGGGGCGGTGGCCACGCTGCGGCCGGGGTGGCCTACGGGGGCTTTGTCGGCTCGGCGCAGGCTCAGCAGCGCCGGCACGCGGCGGAGGTTGCCCGGTACCGGGAGCATCCGGAGCCGCTGTACCTGGCCGCTGCGCCGCCCGGCATGCAGTTGTCCCGTGCCGAGGTCGGCCCCGCCTCCTTCGGAAATCGACCGCAGACTCTGACCATCACTTCAGCGAGTTCGGCTTGCGGGCCGTGCCCGACTGACAACGCATATCCCGTAGCTGGCCACCCCCTTGAACGAGATGGTCAACTACCAGTCGCCGGCACAGATCGGCACGCTGGTCCCTGGGCTCCGGGACGGCCGAGGTGACGTACCTCGATCGTGCGTTGCGGAGCCAACGCAGGCTGCACCCCGCGGCGCTCGGGCGGGGCGTCGTGGTGGTGGTCAGCGGTACCAGTAGCGGACGCCGCGGTGGTGGCTGCAGGTGTCGGGGAAGTGGGCGCGTAGCTCACTGTGGTGAGCCGGAGCGGTAGTTCGGGAGGCTGACCATCGGCCGCTGCCGCCGCATGGATTCCCTTCGAGCGACTGTTCTCGAAGCCCCGGGAAGCCTAGGCTCGGCTGATGACCTTGAAATGGCAGAATGTAATTGTTCACTCTGCAGATCCGGCGGCCCTGGGGCAGTGGTGGGCCGAGGCTCTTGGTTGGGTTGTGGTCCACACCTCTGACGTGGAGTTCGCGATCCGCCCGGAGCTGGAGCGCTCGCCGGGGTTGGAGTTCGTCCTGCTTGATGAGCCCAAGAAGGCCAAGAGCCGACTGCATCTCGACTTCGTGCCGGATGATCAGGACGCCGAGGTGGCTCGCCTTCAGGCGCTTGGCGCGAAGCGTGTCGACATTGGCCAAGGTGACCAGTCGTGGGTTGTCATGGCAGACCCCGAGGGCAACGAGTTCTGCATCCTTGGCCGCCGACCTCAGTGAGACGCCCTGCGAGCGCGTGTCCGGCCTGGCGGGCTCGCAGTCCCCAACACAGGGCGCCGTCCTTGACCTTATGGACTCGTGACCTGCCGACGATGCGGAACTGGCTGATCGCCGAGGGCGTCACGGTGGTCGGCATGGAGGCGACCGGCGCTTACTGGAAGCCGGTGTTCTACTTGCTGGAGACGCCGAGTGCCGGCTGCTGAACGCCCGGCACATGAAGAACGCATCTGGCTACGAACTTGCTGCTGGTCCGGGGCGGGATGGCGTCCCGCAGCAGGGGGCGGTCGAGCCAGAGCGCGGTTCAGCAGGGATGACGGCGGTGGCGGCCGCCTGGTGCATTGCGCGCGCCTGGCGGCCATGATTGGCTCGCCCGGTGAAGCTTCTGTTGACGGCGAGCGGCCTGCGTAACGCGACGCTGCGAGATGCACTGCGGGACCTGCTGGGAAAGCCGTTCGAGTCGGCGAACATCGTGTACGTTCTCACGGCATCCACCGCCGAGCCCGGTGACCACGGGTGGCTCGTCGCGGATATGAGCCGACTGCACGGTCTCGGCTGGCGGGAGTTCGACATCCTGGAGCTGAACGGCCTGCCTCGGCAGATGGTGCTTGACCGGCTGTTGCACGCCGACGTTATTTATGTCGAGGGCGGCAGTCACTACCATCTCGCGCGCAGCATCACCGGCAACGGTCTGGCCGAGGGCTTCCTGGAATTGCTGGAGAGCCGGGTCTACGTGGGGGTGAGCGCCGGATCGATGATCTTCAGCCGGAATCTCACCGAACATTCCGCCGACGTCATCGGGGATGCTGCGGACCTGCACGTGCTCGGCGCTACGACGGTGGAGCCGCCGTTCGCGCTCTTCGACTGGTATCTGAAGCCGCACCTGTACTCGCCGGATTTCCCGGAGCGGGACGACGCCTGGGCTGATCGCATCGTCGAGCGGGCGGACTTCCCGATCTATTTCATCGACGACGACACGGCAATTCGCGTCAATGACAACAAAGTGGACGTCATCTCCGAAGGCCGGTGGCGGTTTCATCCGTGACTCGACACGCGATGCGGTGCCTCCGCCTGTTTCCGGTTGGGGCTTTTCAAGCAGCCCCGTTTGCCCGCTTGCCTGGTCAGCAATTGATGATCTTGAGACTCGTGGAGGTCAGCAGCAGTCCTTGAGGACGGCCAGCCGCCCGTTAGGGCAACGGGCCGTCGCGGTGGGACGTGCAGAGGTCAGCCAAGCGACAGCAGTGAGGACGGGCCGGCGGCGGCAACCCAGCGAGTGGACAGACCGACCCCCAGGCGGCCCGGCTGTCCGGCCGTCCGGCCGTCCGGCTGTCGAAGGGTTCGCACGGTAGACGGCCACCCGGCTTCGCTGTGGACCGCGCCACGAAGCACAACAGTGACGAGCTGGCGATCAACCGATTGAAAGATGATCCGGCGACGGCCGCGTGATACCCCAACCCCCTGACCGAGGCATCCGCATGCCCGCCAGTGCTCAAGGCAGCCGAACTCGGCCCTCCGGACGAATATTTCCAGCCGCCATCTATTGCTGTGGCTGGTTTTAGGTACAGGGTGTGCGTGAGCCCATCCTGTGTCCTCCTCAGGTCGGGATCACCCCTCGGGTCCCGCCTGAGGTGCGCTCTCTCGGGGCCCGCCGCTCCTCCCGTCTCCCCACGGGAGGTTCTGCGGCTGCCCTCAGCCCAGGGCGCGGTTGCTGGTGTCGACAGCCTGTGAGCCGGTTGCGCGTTGTGGTTGTTGATCTTCCTGCGGGTGCTGATTGATGCGCCCAGGCCGGTGAACCGAACACGGCCGTCGCCCTTCGCCCGCGGCATCAGCGGACCAGCACACCCATTACGCGGTCCCGGCCCGGCGTCCTCATCCACGACCACGACCAGCCTCAGCCTCAGTCAGGGAACACGGTCCCTGCCCATGCCGTCACCGTACGAACTTCAGCACTATATGGACGCCCCCGGTTCATGACGGCCGGCCGCCGAACTGCCAGTTGTGAACCTCGATGTCGGCGTACCGGTCCGGGATCAGGACAGCGCGTGCCGCGTCCGGGTCCGGCGCCCGGACCAGTGCCGCCGTACCCAGCCACGTGGCGCCGTCGTCGGACAACAGCGGCCCGTATGCGATCAGCTCGTCCCGGTCGGGCGGCACGGCGACGTCGGCGGCCTCCCCCGAGCCGAGGCCGAGCACCAGGTACCGGTTGCCACCGGTCCGGCCTCCAGGGAAGTCCCACATGGTGCGCCCCAGCATGTTGCGCCACCGGCGCAGCAGCACGTCCCGGTACACGCCGGCCTGATAGCCGGGCTCGTCGAAGGCGAACGCGCGGGCGGCGACGGGATCGGGCAGGTCGACGATGTGCACGCTGCCGGTCGCCACGTCGCCATCGCCGACGAGGGTCGGACCCCGGGCGATCATCTCCTTGGCGTACCCGTCCATGTAGGACCAGTGCTCTTCCAGCAACTCGCTGCGCAACGCCACGGAGCCGGACCGATCGCGGTGATAGCAGAAGAATTCCATGCCCACAGTCCCTACCACCATGCACGGCGACAGCGCGACAGACTTATGGCTCGTCTGCCAGAAGCGACAAGCCTCCGACCTGCAAAAGGTTTCAGAACTGGAGCCTGCACACGCCGCGGAAACGCCCACCGGTGGCCCAACACCGCGCCGGCATGCATGACAGCAGCCTCGCCACGAACGCGGCCTTCCCCGCACCTCACCCGCGTGGCCACCAGTTCATCAGCAACGTGGACAGCCTCACCGCACGGTCCTCACCGGGAAGGACGCCGCATGGGCGGACTGGTCGGCGGGCAACCCGACAGACGTCACCGACATCAGCCCCTCGGGGGCCTGGGCAGCCGGCGCGGGCGTCTCCACCCTGGACGACCTGCTGCGCTGGGCCCCCGTCCTGGCCGACGGCGAGTTGCTCGGCCCGCGGACCCAGCGTGAGCGGCTGACTTTCGTCCCCACCTCGGACCAGCCCGGCCGACCCACGTACGGGCTGGCGATCGCCAACTTCTTCGGCTTCCTCGGCCACGACGGCCAAATCCCGGGCTACAACAACTTCGTGGGATACGACCCGAAGCGGAAGGCGACCGTCGTCATCCTGGTGAACCTCAACCAGTCGCCGGACGGCGCCGCCCCGTCCGACGAGCTGACGAAACTGGTCCTCTCGGAGGTGTTCCACGTCCCGCAGGCCTGAGCGGCGTACCAGCACGGGGCCTGGCCGCCACAACGGCCCGGCCCGGCCGCACTCCCGGCTCCCGGCACTGACGCGGGGGACGTTGAACCAGTCGTCGTCGCCTGTGCGGGAGGAAGGGTCAGGCTGCCTCCAGGTCCGTCAGCAACTGCGGCCATGTGGCCGCGAATCCGGGGTGGAGACGAAGCGAGTCGATCTCGGCAGGGGTGCACCACCGATAGGCAGCGCCTTCGCCGTCGCCACGGCGCGGGGAGAACGGCTCCGTGACGTCCATGACGAGCGTGTGGTAGGCCCATCCGCCGTGGTCGTCCACGAAGGTACGGACGTGACGCAGTGCCGGAACCACGCCGAGTTCCTCCTCGAACTCTCGGCGGGCCCCGTCCCGCGGGCTCTCACCTGCCTCCAGCGCTCCGCCGGGAATGCTCCAGCTGCGGCCATGGTGGACCCGCCAGGAACGGCGCTGGAGCAGAAATCTGCTGTCCTGGCGCAGGAGCAGTCCTGCGGCACCGTGCGGGCCCCAATGGCGGCATCCGCGCCGGTCCCTGACGTATCCGCGACTGCTGTCGGCCATGCTGCCTCCCGTGCGTGGTGCCGGCCTGGGTCGGACAGGCTGAACAGACTTCCGAAAGACTGCCATCCTCCAGTGCACAGCGTCCGCCATGGACAGCAACGAAAAGAAGATCGCGCTGGTAGCGGCCGGGAGATGCCGAAGAAAAGACCCTGCCCCGGACAATGCCGGACAGGGTCTTCACAGAGCGCCGGGCAGGCCTTGCACCTGCATCTCCCCGCAGGAAGCGGGACGTCTTTCCTTGGACCACCAACGCGTAACGAACCGGCCTGGCTTCCGCCGATCAGCTCAAGATCCATGTTAACGCACGAGATGACAGGCAGGTTGGCAGCACCTGTTGGAGTTGATCGACGAGGCCGTGGCCGACGGGCACGAGGAGTTCCGTCCCCTGACCGAGCTCAGTCCGGAAGAGCGACGGCAGGTCATCACCCTGCCGCCCGGGATTGCCAGGCTGACGGCGGTCAGGCACCTCGTGCTCTACGGCAGCAACCTGGTCAGAATCCCGCCCGAGATCGGGGCCATGACCAGCCTCGAGGAGTTCACCCCCTACACCTCCCACTGGCTGCACTGGTTCCCCTACGAGATCACCCGATGCCGGAACCTGACCCGCAGCACGGTGAGCACGCGCGCGTTGTTCGGCAACTACAAGGTGCGACCGCCCCTTCCCGCAGTTCCGGTCTTCCCCTGACTCCGCCGCTGACCGCGATCTCGAAAACCTGGATCCCGGGCGATGGGGCGCCGCCGGCGTTCACCGCTGCAGCGTCGGGCGACAAGTCAGCCGATACCTCAGTGACAGCGTCAGACCCCGGCCGCCTCGGCGCTGGCCGGCCGGCCGCGACACCAACGCGCCGCTGCGGTTGACGACCGGGGTGCCCCCGGCGACCGTAGGGAGGTGGAGCCCCTGCGGCGGCGGGCGGACACCCGCGTCGGCGGCGGCCGTCCGCAGCGGCGTCGTGGGCGTGCGGGACACCGTGAACCTGGTGGGCGGCATCCCCGACCGCACGACACGACCTCCCGCGCGAGCGCAAAGGACCACAGCCCATGACCGAGGCTCGACCCAGCCGCTCCGCAGCAGACTGGCAGGACCGGTCGTCCACCGCCGACCCGGTGGCGTATCCGCCCCATGTCCTGGACAGCCGCCTGAGGGACCTGCCCGGTCCCGTCCCCGACCTGCGGCGGATCGGTATCTCCCCGGATCACTGGTATCCGGTCGCGACCTCCCGGAGCGTGCGGCGCAACCGGACGTTCGCGGCCGTGTTCGCCGGCGAGCGGATCGCGTTGTACCGGGGACACAGCGGCACCGTCCACGCGTTGGAGGACCGCTGCGCGCACCGTCAGGTGCCACTGAGCATGGGTGTGGTGGAGGGTGACATTCTGCGCTGCTGCTACCACGCCTGGGCCTACCGGGGCGACGGCCGCATCTCGCAGATCCCCTACCTGCCCAAGGGCTGCGAGCGGCCGCCGCGCGGGGTGCGTTCCTACCCGGTCCGAGAAGCCTACGGCCTGGTGTTCGTGTTCCCCGGGGACCCGGCTCTGGCCGCGGCGGCGTCGTTCCCGTTGCTGCCCGAATACCATTCGGCCGCCCACCGCACGATGACGTTCTCCCGTACGGTGCGGTGCCATTACTCGTTCATGCACGAGAACCTGCTCGACATGAACCACCAGTTCCTGCACCGGAGTGTGCTCGGCAGGATCCGGCCCGAGCTGCTCGGCTACGAGACCGGCCGGCGCCATGTCGAGGCCCGCTATCTGTTCGTCCCCGCCGGAGGGCGCAAGGACCGGGGCGCGGGCCTGCTGTCCGCGGAGGGGATGGGCGGCCGGGACAGGCCCGACGTCATCACCATCCGCACCGAGTATCCGTACCAGACGCTGCGGGACGTCCCTGAAGGTACCGACCTCCCGGTGTTCTCCCTCTGGGCCGCCTACGTACCGGAGGATGCCGAGCAGCGCGTCAACCACGCCTACGGCCTGCTGACGATCGCGAAGCCGTCGGTTCCCGGGGCGCTCCACCTCGCCTGGCCGCTCATCCGCCGCTTCACCGAGCGCGTCTTCGCCCAGGACCGGACGGCGGTCGAGGCCGAACAGCGTGCGTGGGACGAACAGAGCGAGGACCGCAACCACGAGGTGTTCCCGCTCATCCTGGATCTCCGCGACGTGCTGCGCAGCAATGGAGTGCCACTGAGCCCGGACCAGGCATCCGGATGTGCGCCGTGCGGGTTCGCCACCCCGTCGCACCACGCCAGTGTCACGGACCATGACGGGCCCATGCAGTCCGCGGGGCCGGCCGCGGACGGCACCGTCAGGTCCGAGTAGTCCCAGCGTCCCATCGTCCCATCGTCCGAACAGTCCCAGCGACCTGTCGAAGGTCGATCGAGGGCCGACGCGTCAGTCCGCTGTGCGGACGCGCGTGTCTGGTTCGACCGCGGGCGACGCTTGCGCGATCACTTCGGAGCGTCGGTCGCCCCGTTCCATGAAACCGCCCGTGAAGGCGAGGCCGAGACCCGCCACGGCGAGAGCCGCGCCGACCAGGTTGGGGGCGGCCCAGCCCCAGCCCGCCGAGATGACCAGGCCGCCGAGCCAGGCACCACCCGCGTTGGCCAGGTTGAAGGCGGAGTGGTTCGAGGCCGCCGCCATCGTCGGGGCGTTCTTCGCCTTGGACATGAGAAGCATCTGAACCGGCGTGGTGATGAGGGAACCCATCGCACCGATGAACGTGATGGTGACCAGGGCGGGCACGGTGCTGTGGACCGTGAAGTAGAACGTCGTCAACGCCGCAGCGAGCAGAACGAGCCCCCAGTACATCGTCGGGCGCAGCGCGCGGTCCGTGAGCGGACCGGCGATCAGGGTGCCGAGCGTCATGCCTACGCCGTAGAGCGCGAGGACCCAGGTGGTCGAGGAGTCGGCGATTCCGGTCAGGTGCGTGAGCATGGGCACGAGATAGCTGTAGACGGCGAAGAATCCGCCGAAGCCTATGACGGCGGTGGCCAGGCCGATGGCGACCTGCTTGTTGCCCATGGCCCGCAGTTCGTGCCGGATGCCGGACTGCTGCCCGCGGGGCTGGTGCGGGACGAAGGCGGCCACTCCGGCGAGGGCGACGAGGCCGATGACGGCGACCGCGCCGTAGGCGGACCGCCAGCCCAGCTGCTGCCCGAGGGCAGTACAGGCCGGAACCCCGACGATGTTGGCGATCGTGAGACCGAGGAACATCTTCGACACGGCACGGGCCGCACGCTCCGGGGCGACCAGCCGTGAGGCGACGACGGCGCCCACGCCGAACAGCGCGCCGTGCGGCAGACCTGCCAGGAAGCGCGCGGCGAAGAGCGTGCCGAAGTCGGGGGCGAGCGCGGACGCTATGTTGCCGACCACGAACAGACCGGTCAGGAGCATCAGCAAGCGCTTGTGCGGGACGCGCGCGCCGATGCCGGTCAGCAAGGGCGCGCCGACGACGACACCGAGCGCGTAGGCCGATACGACGTTGCCGGCGTGCGGCACGGACACACCGACCCCGTGGGCGATCTGGGGCAGCAGCCCCATCGTGGCGAACTCGGTCGTGCCGATACCGAACGCGACGACCGCCAGGGCCAGCAGAGCCAGGGGCATGGTGCGGGAATACCTTTCGAAGACAGCGAGCCAGGGCGAGGGAGCAGACAGGATCGAGATCGTTGGCGGGTTCTCGTGTCCGGTCTTGCCGAGCACCATCGCCCGGAGCACCCCTGGAACAGGGCGAGCCCATGGCGAGTGCAGCAATGCCGAAGGGTCATCCATTCCAAGATCGACCTGCGGCTTTGCGCACCGGGCCGAGCCCGGTCCCCAGGCTGTGGAGGTCGGCCCTGGCCGGTGAGAAGGATAGCCGCTGCGGTCACGGCTCCGTCCTCGGCGGCTCCAGCTGCCGGCCGGCATCGGCGGGTGCACCTGCCGGCGTGCCGGCACCGGCGGGTGCGGCGCTTCGTTGAGCGAAGGCAACGGCACCGCCGGCTTTCGCCCTTCCGTCTCACGGCACCGCCGGCTTTCGCCCTTCCGTCTCAGTGACTCGGCTCCCATTCCCAGAGGGCTCCGGAGGCATCGCTGTAGCAAGCCGACGGGTCGGCCGGTAGATGCGCGTTCCGGTCCCCGGAGTCACCGGGCACTGTCCGACCTGCACCGAGATCGTTCGCCGTCCTGCGCGCGACTCGCTCAGACCCGAGGGCGACCTCGTACGGAGCTCGGATCGCCGGCAGCGCGTCGCCCCGCCGCGGCCACCGATGGGACAGCTTCGAGGGCCCGCGACACGAACCGGTGCGTGGGCAGTCCCGCCAGTGCGGCAAGCACCGTGTCGTTGGCCTTCCGGCTGCCGACGGTGACCCTCAGTCCCTCGCCGGGGTAGTGGCGCGTCAGGACACTCGCGTCTGTGAGTGCCGCGGCGCCCTCATCGATCGGATCGGGCGCGGCGAGCCAGACGGAATTGGCGTGGCCCGGACGTACATGCCAGCCCAGGCCGAGGAGTTCGTGCCGGAGGCGTTCGCGTTCGGCGACGATAGTGTCGACGCGCAGACGCAGCTCGCTGCCGGCGCGCAGGGAGGCGTGCACCGCCGCGGTCGCCACCGTGTTGATGCCGAAGGGCAGTTGTTGCCGGCGGATCCGATCCACCAGGGCGGGGGCGCCGAGGCCGTAGCCGATCCGCAGGGCGGCGAGGCCGTAAGCCTTGGAGAAGGTGCGCAGAACCAGCACGTTGGGGTGCGCGACCAGGAACGCGGGCGTGTCCGGCGCGTCGGTGTCGCCGGCGAACTCCACGTACGCCTCGTCGAGGAGCACGGTGATGTGTCGGGGGACCCGGTGCAGGAACGCCGACAGGGCATCGGCGGTGATCCGGCTTCCGGTGGGGTTGTGCGGATTGCAGACCACCACGACCCGGGTGCGGTGGTCGAGCGCGGCCAGCAGGGCGTCCAGATCCTGCCGGCCGTCGGGCGTCAGGGGCACGGGAACGGGTTGCGCGCGGACCATGGCGGCCAGCAGGGGATACGCGTCGAAGGTACGCCAGGCGTGGACCATCGTGTCGCCGGGTTCCATCACCGCCTGGAGCAACTGCAGCGCCACCCCCACCGATCCACTGCCGACCGCGACGTTGTCGGGTGCCACCCGGCACCAGGTGGCGATCCGCTCAGCGAGGTCGTCGGGATAGAACTCCGGGTACCGGTGAGCTTGTGCGACGGCCCGTCGCATCGCCTTGCGCACGGAGGGCAAGGGAGGGTACGGGCTCTCGTTGAGGGCCAGTCGGTGCAGTACGGGAACGGCCATGGGTCATCCCCGCCCGCCGTGCCAGCGCACGGCGGCGCCGCCGGCGAAGTCGCCGGCGTGGGCGAATCCGCCCAGTACCACCAGGTCACCGTCCTTCACCTGGCCCGAGCGGATCGCGTGGTCCAGGGTGACCGGGATCGCCGCTCCGAAGAGGTTCCCGTACTGGTCGAAGGTGTTCAGGTGCCGTTCCGCGGGCAGTTGCAGCGCCTCCCGCCAGTTCCGCAGGAAGGTGCGGTTCGGCTGGTTGGTGATGAGGACGTCGATGTCGCCGGTGGCCACGCCGAGCCGCCGGCACAGGTCCGTGACCACTTCCGGGACGAGGCGGTTGCCGCGTGCCAGGACCTTGGCGACGCTGGCGTCGGTGAACCCGATCCGGAGCTGGGACTTCCCCGGCTCCCAGTACTTGCGGCCGTCGTCGACCGCCACGGTCATGTCCCCGGCGTAGTCGCCGATGTGCCGGGTCTCCACGTCGAGGACCGGGGCGCCGGCCGATGTCGTCACGAATCCCACGCCGCAGCCGTCGCCCGGGATCGCGGCCTGCGCGAGCCTTCGCACTTCGGACTGGGTGAAGCACTGACCCGCGGCGCTCTGCGCGTTGCAGATCAGCGCGGTCTTCGCATCGGTGGTGCTGAGGATCTGCCGGGCCAGCTTCAGCATGTACACGAAGGAGGCGCAGCCGGCGTTGGCCACATCGATGAGCCACTCCGGGTTCAGCCCCAGTCGGCGTGCCACCTCGGTGCCGGCGCCGACGAACGGCAGATCCGGCAGCTGGCTGTGCACCAGCAGTACGTCGACACCACGGATCTCGTCCCTGCCGTGCCGTTCGATCAGAGGCTGTACGGCGCGCTCGACCATGTCCGCGTTGGTCTCGTCCGCGGCCACGTGGTGCCGTGACGGCGGGACCTTGAACATGGGGTGGCTGCGGAGCTTGTCCTCCGCTCCGGGGTAGTCGGTGTAGAACCCCGCGGGTACCGGCTCGCCGGGAAGGTAGCTCGCGACGTCGGTGAGGCTGACCGTGGTCACTGTGCCACCGCCCTCGCCGGAGCCACGCTGATCGGAAGTCCGTTGCGGTGACGGTATTCCAGGATCGCCTTGAGGTTGTTCATCTCCACGGTGTGCCCCGCGTAGAAGAGGTCCCAGTAGTCGCCCACCCAGGGCCGGTCCTGGCGGGGTGCCAGACCGGGCTGGGGGTTGTTGTCGTAGTAGGGATGCCTGCAGTTGGTCCAGGTGATCACCGAGCCCGGCTTGTCGAGCACCCGGCGGGCCGGTACGACGCGCATCAGGTAGATCATCCACAGCTTGTCGCCCTGGTCCCAGGAGCAGTGGTAGTCCACGGTCATGGCCTCGGGGTTGGCGACCACCTCGCAGTAGATCCTGGTGTCGTCCTCGAGCCGGTCGTGGCCCACCCACAGTCCGGGTGTGCCGGAGGGAGCGAAATCCCGCAGGCTGCAGGTCCACTCCTCCAGATTGTGGCCCTGGCGGAGGTAGTCGTAGGCCAGTTCCGGGGGGCAGTCGACGTACTCGTGGATGGTGCAGTACTGCCCGTAGACCTGATGATGGGGGTAGACGGCGTGGGTGAGCTCCATGCAGTGGGCGGTCAGCTCGTCCCTGCCGGGGTTCTCGATCCGCATCAGGCCGGGGATGTCAGCCAGCGTGGACGACTCGTCGCTCATCTGAATTCTCCTTGCTGTCGGCGTGCTGGGTACTGCCGGTGGCTTCGGCGAAAGGCTGGAAGGGGAGGAACGGAGGAATCTCCCCCGGGTCGCAGTTCAGCGCGACGAATGCCGGGCCGCCGCCCGTGTTGCCGCGCAGCAGTGCCTCGCGCAACTGCGCCGCGTTCTCGGCTCCGGTGACGTCGAGGTCCGGGAAGGCGGCGGCCACCCCGGCGGCGATGTCGGTCCGGCCGAAAAGGTCGTTGGAGCGGATGCCGCCCTGAAGGAACTCCTCGCGAAGCGCGCACATGGCGTGGGCGTTGTTGTTGAAAATGACGAAGGTCACGGGTGCGGCGTACTCCAGGGCGGTGTGCACTTCCATCCCGTGCATGAAGAAGGAACCGTCGCCGGCGAGTACGTAGGTACGTCGCCCGGTGGCGAGGGCGGCGCCGATCCCGGCACCGAAGGTGTAGCCCATGCCCCCCATACCGAGCGCCACCACGAAACGGCCGTGGCGCGGTGCCGGGAGGAGATGGACCGCGCTGGCGCCTGCGTTGCCGGCGTCCACGAAGACGTGCGCGTCCTGAGGGAGTGCCGCTTCAACCGCAGCGACCGCCTGGGTATAGGCAACGGTTCGCCCCCGGGTGGCCGAGGAGGCCGGGCCCGTCATGACGGTGGGGAGTGGGCCGGAGTGCTCGGGGCAGGCAGGTGGGCGTGACGGGAGCCGGCCGGTCAGCGCGCGCAGCGCGTCCCGCAGGTCCCCGCCCAGTGCGGTGGCCGCCATGAACGGCCGTTCAGGGCCCAGGTGTACGACTTCGGTGGTGGCGAGGGCCCGCTCAAGGCCGCCGCGCGCCAGGAGCGGCAGCCGGGTCCCGACCAGCAGGCACACGTCGGCCCGCCGCAGGCATTCTTCGACGTTGGCATGGCCCATCACCCCGGCCACGCCCGCGAACCGAGGATCACGGTTGTCGAAGACGTCCTTGGAGTCCGGGGTGACCGCCACCCACGCCCCGAGGTTCCGGGCCAGTTCGGCCAGTTCCACCCGCGCGTCAGCGGCGGCGACGTCCTCACCGGCGATGACGAGGATCCTGTCCGCCCTGCGAAGGACGTCCGACACTTCGGCGAGAGCCGCGTTGTCGAGCCGTGTGGCCGACGCTGTCGGCGCGGGTTTCATCGGGACCGATGTCGGCGGCGCCGGTGTCGGCACGTCACGTACGGGCGCCGGCTTCGGCACCCCAAGGGTGGACGCCGGCATCGGTTCGCCCGGTACCGGCGCCGGGCCGCGGCCGGGCAACCGGATCCGTGCCTGCTGCACGTCCTTGGGCAGCAGCAGCACCGCCGGCCCGCGCTGATCGGCCTGCGCCGCCGCCAGCGCCAGCGGCAACAGCTCGATGAGCGAGTCCGCGTCCTCGACCCGGGCACAGAACCGGGAGATCGGCGTGAAGACCTCCCCGGCGTCGAAGGAGTCCCCCTTGCCGCTGGTGTCCTGGAACGCCCCGTGGCCCTCCTGACCGGTCGGCGGCTGGCCCACCAGGGCCAGCACGGGCACCCGGGAGGCGTACGCCTCCGCCAGACCCGGTACCAGGTTCATCGCACCGCCGCCCGAGGTGGCGGCAACTACGCCGAGACGCCCGGTGGTTCGGGCGTAGCCGTCGGCCATCGTGACGGCCGAGAACTCGTGCTTGGCGACGACACCGCGTACTTTGCCGCCGCGATGCACGGCGTCATACAGGTCCTCGATGTTCGCGCCGCCGACGCCGAACATGTGGGTGACACCCGCCTTCGCGAGCTCGTCGGCCAGGTGGTCGACCAGGCGTACCGTCCCTGCCTCGGGCTCGCCCGAGGTGGTGGTGGTCATGCGTGGCTCCTGTCCGTCTCGTGGCGCCGGTCGATGAGGCCGGACGGCGTCATGACCTGAAAGCGGTGCCGGTACTCCTTCGGGGTGAGTCCCAGGGTTCGTCCGAAGGAACGGAAGAAGGTCTCGGGGGCGCCGAATCCGCAGCGGCCCGCTATCTGACCGATCGGCAGATCGGTGGTTTCCAGCAGTTCGCGCGCTCGGGAGATGCGCGTGCGTTCGACGTACTGTCCGGGGGTCGTGCCCACCTCGCGCCTGAACACCCGGGAGAAGTTGCGCGGGCTCATGTTGGCCCGCTGGGCCATCTCGGCCACGGGTAACGGGTTGTGCAGGTTCTCCAGAATCCACTCCTGGGCTGTGCGGATCGGCGGATGGTCGGCCAACTGGGCGTCGAGCATCGCGCTGAACTGGGACTGCCCTCCGTGCCGCTTGAGGAAGAGCACCAGAAACCGTGCCGTCTCCAACGCGAGTGCCGCACCGTGATCGGCCTCCACCAGGGCCAGCGCCATGTCGATCCCGGTCGACACGCCCGCCGAGGTCACGAAGGGGCCGTCCCAGACGAAGATCGGCTCGGCGTCCACCGTCACGGCCGGATAGCGGCAGGCCATCGCCTCTGTGTAAGCCCAGTGCGTGGTGGCACGTCTGCCGTCCAAGAGGCCCGCCTCGGCCAGCAGAAAGGATCCGCCACACACCGAGGCGACCCTTCGCGACCGGGCCGCCGCCGCGCCGATCCACGAGACCAGCGCCCGGTCCCGGAGCACCTCGCCGACACTCCACCCGCCCGGGACGAGGAGGGTGTCGACGGGGCCCTGCCCCGCCTCCAGCGGCAACGCCCCCAGGACCACTCCTGAACTCGTGCGCACCAGTGGCGCGTCGGCGGAGACCAGGTCGATCCGATAGGGGGCGGCCGCCGGGCCAAGGAGCCGGTTGGCGACATCGAACACTTCAATCGGTCCGGTGATGTCCAGCGCCATGGCGCCCGCGTACACCACCACAACAACACGTCGTTCTGCCACGGTCACAGCCTGTATTGATCCTCACACCGACTGCAATGACAGATTATTGACGTATCCGGCCAACAGAGAGTCGCCGGGTGAGCGAGAGGGGCCGTTGGCCAGGCAGTTCGTGCACGGGAGCCGACTGTGGCGGGTGAGCCAACTCACAGGAGGTCAGGTCGTCGGGGCGTCGTGCCGGGGAGCAGGGGGCTCGAGCGCGCGATGCGCGGTCGACGGTCCGGACGCGCGCGGCGCCGTCGGCGTGCAGTCCTCCAGTGGTCGAACACGGCGACAGCCGGGCAAGGCCGTCGCCTCACCCCGTCCGCATGCCGGGCGGATTCACACGTGCCGGCGGCTCCCGCACAAGAACCGACTCCCCGGCTGCTCAAGCCGATCGAGCCGATCAAACTGGTCCAGCCGATCGAGCTGGACGAGGGATTCCGGGTCACTGGCCGGACGATCTCCCAGGCGTCCCCCTGGCCGGGAACTCGGGACGTGCGGGGACCAGCAACGTGAAGGTCGTCGGGTCGCTGTTCGCCAGGATGAGTCTGCCGCCCAGGGAGAGCGCCAGGTCGGCGGCGAGGGCGAGACCGATCCCGGTTCCGTGCTCGCCCCCGCTGTGGCCGCGGGCGAAGAGGTAGACCGGTTCGGTCGTCAGCGTTCCCTCGTCGGTGACGTCGAACGCCAGGGCGTCGTCGAGGTCCCGTACGGCGACGCGAACACTGCCGCGTCCATGCGTTCCGGCATTGTCGAGCAGGACGTCGAGGATCTCGGTCACCTGTCCGCCCGGCACCCGTACATCGTCCGGCGCGGTATCGCACACCAGGCGTCTGCCGTCCTGGGCGAAGAGTCCGTGCCAGCGCCGTTCCGCCTCTCGCAGGATCTGCTGCACGGGCCGGTCCGGCACCGCCCGGTGCGCCGAGGCCGGCGCACCGGCCAGCCGCAGCACCTCCTCCACTGTGTGGTGGAGCCTGCGGGTCGACTCCAGCGCCTCCTCCAGAACGGGGCGCAGGTCGGAGTCCTTGCCGAGCCCGGACTCCAGGGTGAGCTGAAGACCCGTCAGCGGGGTGCGCAGTTGGTGGGACGCGTTGGCGGTGAAATCCCTTTCGTGGCGCAGGAGTTCAGCGAGGCTGTGCAGCATCTGGTTGTGCGTGCGGGAGACCTGGTCGATTTCCGCGATGGTGCTGGAGGCGGCGCGCGCGGTCAGGTCGCCGTCGGTGACGGCCTGGCAGTGCCGGGAGAGAAGTCGCCCTGCGGCCCAAGGAGTTCGAGCTGCTGGCGGTCCTGGCCCAGCATGCCGGAGAAGCCGTGTCCCGCGAGACACTCATGTCCGAGGTGTGGGACGAGAACTGGTTCGGCTCCACGAAGACCCTCGACGTCACGATGGTGGGCCTGCGGCGCCGCCTCGCCGATGCCTCGGCCTCGTCTGGCACCGCGCTCCGACTGCCGCGCATCACCACACTGCGGGGCCATGGATACCGGCTCGAACCCCCTTCGGGGACCTGACCGAGGGATGGGCGGACGCAGACCGAAGGGAACTACGGCCTGTGTCCGGGACAGTCACACCGCGGTCCGCTCGGGTGCGAGACGGACAGCGCGCACTGTGCGCGTTGGGCGTCGTCGAGCATGTCGTCGCTGTCGGCCGCGGCGTTGGCCAGACCGACGCAGCAGAGGGCCAGCAGCAGTGCTCCGGCGACGATGGGGAGCAGGCGCCGGGGTGGGGGCGGCGCCAGCAGGGCCCGTACCCGCTGGGGCACGGCACCGCCGGTAGCGGCAAGCGCCCCGGTGCTGGACCGGCGGGACGTGGACGCGAGAGCCGCACGTCCCACCGCCCGAGCCACCACACCGCGGTTGCCGACCACGGCTGCCGCGTCTTCGTCGGCCCAGCGCTCCAGGGCGAAGCCACCCGCGTCGGCGAGTCGCCGCAGCAGCGGGTTGGCGGCCGCGGTGAGCTGCCACAGGGTCTGGAAGTGGTGGTGCCGGTGGCGCAGATGGGCCCTTTCGTGCGCGAGCAGGGCCTCACGTTCGTCCGAGGCAAGGCACTGGAGCATTCCGCGGGAGACGACGATCCGGCCCGGCGAGCCGGGGAGAGCGAAGGCCTGCGGTCTGTCGTCGTCGATGACGGACAACTCGTTTTCGTGGGGCATGCAGGCACACTCGCGCCGCGCCCAAAGGATGTGGCGAGTGCGCCGTACGAGCGCCAGGCCCAGGGAGACGACCTCCGCCGTCAGGATGAGGGCGCTGACCACCGCGACGGTGAAGTGGACCGGGTCCTCGGCACGCAGGGCGGGTACGGACCAGCGTCCCTCAGCGGCCACCTGGGGGATTTGCGCGACAGCGGTGAACGCGAGCAGGGCCATCGATCCCATCCAGCCGACCGTGGTCACCAGCGCCGCGCAAGCCAGGGCCCAGACGGCGGGGCGAGGAGCGAGCAGGCGAGCCACCCGTGGTGCGAGCACGGTCAATACGGCCGTGACGACGAGCGGAACGTAGACGCTGATCAGCACCGGTTCACTTCCTGCCGTCGACGTCGCCGGCGCCGTGGTGACCTTGGTGACCTTCGTGTGCGGACAGCAGATCATGCAGCAACTGCTCGTCCTGTTCGGACAGTTCGGAGACGAAGCGGCTCAGCACCGCCTCACGGTCGGAACCCTCTTCCAACAACGATTTCATGCGCTGCGCCGTGTGGGACGCCTCGTCGCGAACCGGTCCGTAGGCGTAGCCGCGGCCCTGGCGGTGCCGAAGGAGCATGCCCTTCTCGTACAGCCTGGACAGGATCGTCAGGACCGTCGTGTAGGCCAGGCCGTCCGGTAGCCGCTGAAGCACCTGACGGGCAGTCAACGGACCCTCGGCCGACCAGAGGGCGGCGAGTACGGAGCCCTCGAGTTCACCGCGGGCGCGCCTGCCGGATGCACCCCCGGCCCCCTCACCCTTGAGGTCATTCACCGTTCACCCTTCCGCCGCTGCGCCGTCAAGTAAGAATACCCGGTGACCTCCTACTAGATGTAGGAGGTATGCTCCCGTCCCAACCACGAGCTACTACATCTTGTAGTTGTGCGGCCTCCCACCTATGCAGAGGAAAGCCCATGGCCAACCGCGGACGAGCGCATCCGACACCAGCGGTCATGGGTGTGCCCCCTACATGGGTGTCGGCGGCGCACCCGGGCCGCGTCGCGATCGTCTCGGCGAGTGTCGGAGCCGGTCACGACGGCGCCGCCACGGAACTCGAGCGCCGCCTCACCGCGGATGGAATCGTCGTCGATCGATACGACCTGCTCGACCTCCTGCCCGCTCGTCTCGGCCGGGCCGCCAGGGACGCCTACCACTTGATGCTCGTCCGGGCGCCCTGGCTCTACCAGAGGATCTACTCCAGCACCGAGCGCGCCGGTGGCGGCGGCCGCGGCGCGCGAGCCCTGCTGAGGTCCGCCGAGAACCGCGTTCTGAAGGCCTTGCACCCGGACACCGGCGCCGTCGTCTCCACCTACCCAGGGGCCAGTCGCGTCCTGGGGAACCTCCGGCTCGACGGACGTCTGAACATCCCCGTCCTCACCTATCTGACGGACTTCTCGGTGCACCCGCTGTGGGTGGCGGACGGAGTGGACACCCATCTCGCCGCCCACGCCATACCTGGCGCCCAGGCGCGGGCGGCGGGAGCGCGGGACGTTCGCGTCTGCGGGCCCTTGGCCGACCCTCGCTTCCAGCTCTGCGACACACAGCGGCGCAGCCTCGCGCGGACGAGGTTCGGACTGCCGGCCACGGCTCCGCTCGCACTGCTGGTGGCCGGATCGTGGGGTGTCGGTCCCGTCCGGCAGGTCGCTCAGGAACTGCGCGACTGCGGCGCCGTGGTCCCGGTGGTCGTATGCGGCCACAACCAAGAACTGGCCGCGCGACTGCGCGCCGACGGTATCGAGCATGTCCACGGCTGGGTCGACGACATGCCCGCCCTGATGCACGCGGCCGACGTCCTCGTCCAGAACGCGGGCGGGCTCACCACCCTGGAGGCATTCTCCGCAGGGCTGCCCGTGGCCAGTTACGGCTGCATACCCGGCCACGGCCTGACCAACGCCGATGCCCTGGACGAGGCGGGCGTAGCGGTCTGGATACGCGACGAGGCCCAACTCAAGCGCGTCCTCAACGACTTGGTCAACGGGCCGCTCGGGCTGCACCAACGCGCGGCGGGGCTCTCGCTGTTCGCCGATTCCCCGGACCGCGGCCCGGCGGCGGAGATAGCCCGCGTTCTTCGCTCCGGGCAGCCGCCCGTGGTCCCGCCGCCCGCCACCCGGCGACGCACCCGGGCTCGGCGGCTCACCGCCACGACCGCCGTGGCCTGCGCCGTGTGGGCGTGCGCCGTCGGCACCGGGGTCGCCACAAGCTATGAGGGCACCACCCTGATGCACGCGCTGAGCCATGGTCTCGACCTGGACCTCGTCTCCGGCCACGGTCCGGGAGGGCACCACTCATGACGAGACTGTTCAGCAGGACATCCCTGCTCACAGCCGCCGCGACGGTATTGCCGGCCGCTCTGGTCACCGCCCACTGCGCTCCGGTCGTCTCCACCTTCGGGCCTTTGCGCAATCGCGTCATGCCCCGGCTCGCCGGTAAGGGCCGCGCGGATCACGTCGCCCTCACCTTCGACGACGGACCGGACCCCAAGTCCACGCCGTCGTTCCTGCGACTCCTCGCCGCGCGGCGCGTGCAGGCCACCTTCTTCCTTCTCGGAAGCGAGGCACACCGCTCCCCCGGACTGGTCCGCGAGATCGCCGCGGCAGGCCACGAAATAGGCGTGCACGGCTGGTTGCACCGCCCGTTGCTGCTGCGCGGCCCGCGCGCGACCTACACCGACCTCGCCCGGGCACGTGACACCGTCGCCGAGATCACGGGGAGGCAGCCCACGCTCTTCCGGCCCCCGTACGGCGTCATGTCGGGTTCGGCGCATATGGCGGCCCGCCGCCTCGGGCTCACCCCCGTGCTGTGGACATGCTGGGGCGAGGACTGGACCGCCAGGGCCACCCCGGAGTCGGTCCACCGCACCGTGGTCAGCGACCTGTACGGCGGAGGCACCGTGTTGCTCCATGACTCGGACTGCACCTCCGCGCCCGGCGCTTGGCGGTCCGCGCTGGGCGCTCTTCCGCGCATTCTCGACACCTGCGAGCAGCGAGGCCACGCAGTCGGTCCGCTCTGCGATCACGGGACCCCGGCCTCGGTTCTGGGCGACCGGCACGCCCCCGCGACGCCACACGAAGTCGTGTGACGCGGACGTACGAAGTCCCGGGATGAGGCCTGTGGAGGGTCACTCTGCTCTCCGGTAGGGGCTGACGCCGTTGCCTGCCGCGCCGATCCCCGCCCCGATCCCCACCCCGGCCGGGCCCAAGGCCTGGCCGGCTCCCACTCGGACCGCGGCCAGACGTGGGCGTGCAGAAACGGGTGCCGGAGATCATTGCCGGGGGGCGATCAGTCCTTGTAAAGCGCGGCGATCCGCGGCAGTCGGGCGGCGATCCTGCCGTGGTCGCCGAGTCGAAGTTCCAGGCGGGGTCGAGATCGGGGTAGTTGATGGCGAAGGCGTCGCCGGGGAGTTCCGTACCTGTTGCCGCCTTGTAGGCGTCCCAGGCGATGCCCCTGGTGGGTTGCCGGGGGTTACGCCATCGAGCTCGCGGTCGGCTATTCGTTCCGAGATCACAGCGATGTCGATCTCCTGTTGCTCCGGCGTGACCAACGGGGTGGTGCAGCAGGTGCTGCCCGCCTGGGAGTGGTGGGCGGCGGACCCGCCTGGGACTCTCAGGCCGTGGCAGCCCGGAGAGACCTTGTCCTCCGCCGTCCAGGACATCTGGTGCCGTCCCGGCCCTTCGGAGCCCTGGCGGATCCAGATCATGCTTGATGAGGCGGAGGGTCAGGACTGGTTTTCCAGGCGATGTGCCCAGGTGCGGCGTCCGGTCGACCTGTTGGGCAGGAACTCTCACGACGGCGTGCCCTACCTGGCGCCCGAGGTGCAGCTCTTCTACAAGGCTCACCAGCCCCGGCCGAAGGACGAAGAGGACTTCCGGGCTGCACTCCCAGCGCTCGATGCCAGTCAGCGACGGTGGCTGGCAACTGCCGTCGCGCAGGCGTATGGAGATCGTCCCTGGTGCGAGAAGCTTCAGTGAGTGGCGAGGCGGCACCTACCGGGGGTTGCTCTTTCACGGAATCGCGGGCAGAGCCTTGAAGATCCCCAGCCTCGCTCTTCGTCGCCACTTTGGTGCAGGCTCGACCAGGTGGCGGGCGGGGTGCCGTACGTGTAGGCGGCGACTGGGAGTTGCTGGCCAGCCAGCTTGGCGAGAGCCGACTCCAGTTCATGCGATTCCCGAAGAGCGCGTCCTCACGAAGAGGGGTAAAGCCAACACCTGGCCAGCCTATCTGCACGGCCATTGGCGCATTCCGGCATCCGGATCATCGGAAACTCTTCGAATGCACCGTCACGAAGAAGAGAAACACCTACTCACTGCAAGCGACGTCACACCGGCCTCGACTGAACCCTTCACCCAGATGATCCGTCAGATCGCCAAGTGCAACTGGAGTACTGGGGCACCAGCACCCGAACGGGCGACCCGGTCCCGCCTGTCGCCGCACCTCAGGTTTCGCTCAACCGTGCGAACGGAGGTGGGAGTCGGCGCTAGGGTCTCTCCTCGGCGACTGTAGAGGCCGTTGTCGACCAAAGAAAACCAAGGGGAACGCGTGCGCCGAATTTCGCGAATCATGTCGGCAGGCTGTGTCGCAGCGGCACTGCCGTCATCAACTCCACACCTGCGTCCGCCGCTGTGCCCGAGAAGATGAAACCCATGAGTTGCCCGATGACCAAGGGCTACGATTTTTCCGGCAGTCACAATTGCTACCGGGACCTGGAACCCCGTTCCGGCGGCGACAGCGGTACGACAATCAGCATCACCTTCCACAAGGGAAAGACGACGACGTCCACCGTGGGCGGAGCGGTCTCGGGCGAAGCGAAGGTGGTCTTCGTCAAGGCGTCGGCGTCGTTCGACTACCACTTCGCATGGCAGTGGACGAACAGCTCGACCTACACGTGGTCGTGGAAGGTGCCGAACAACATGAAGCGCGGTTACCTGCACGCAGGTGTGAAGGTCAAGTACACGAAGTGGAACGACAACCAGACGCAGCCCAACTGCACCACCAAGGTGCTGCGCAGTGGATCAGCGCGGCTGGTCTACAAGGGTCGCGAAACCTGGGACGGAAAGAGCTGATGCGCAGAAGACATCTGGCCGTACTGCCAGTCATCGTCATCCTGGCCGCCGGGTGTGAGGGAGGGGGAAATCCGGCTCCTGTGGGCAGCCCGTCGAAATCAGTGCTGGTGTCTGATCCGGACCGTCCTGACAGCGGAAAGGAGACGCCGGGCCATCTCGGACCCGGGACGGTCAAACTTCCTGTTTCTGCTGACCGGATCGCCGAACTAGGCGTCCGCTACGACTGTCTCGGACCTGGCGGTCTCACTGTCACCAGCGGAACCGGCCTCAGCGCCGAGGTCGGTGGCTGCGACGACAGCGCCACGTTCGGCGCCCGCATCAAGGCGAAGGATTTGCACGGCAGAAAATTCGCGGACACGGTCACCGTCACGGTCGGCAAGCGTACGAGGTGGCGTATGTCCGTGGACATCACCACCAAGGACGGTGTGAAGCAGACCGTCCACGGCTGATCGGGTTCGGACAATGCGACCGCTTCGCTGCGGCGGATCGGCTGTACGCGCCCTTCCGAATTGAACGCCCAAAGGCCTTTTGGATGGTCGCTCTCCTCGCTGGGTGAGGATGCCGATCCAGAGGAGTTCGAACGAGGCCCGGCCGTCCGGGGGTTGCCCCGTTCGGGGCGCGGGCTCCATTGCTCACGAACCGCTTGTCTCGCGCCCGGGATTTCCCATCTGACGGACCTTCATGTGAAGATGATCGCCGCCTGACGTCGGGGATCGGGCGCCTCTTCCAGGATCACGGGAGTTACGAGGCGCGCGCAGCCATGCCTCCGCCCAAGTGCCAGAACTCCATCGGATTTCGTTCCGCGAATGCCTATGTGTTGCGCGAAGGGGCTCGGACACACATGCATGACAAGACCTCGACGGGCACCCCGGAGAATGGTCGGGACCTGTCGCCTCCGGTTCGGTCGGCGCCCGCACCATCCCGGGCGGAGGACGCTCCGGCCGCAACCGACCGCCGCCACAACAGCATCACAGTTGCGTTGAGGGTATTGATCGGCCTGATCACAGCGGCGGTCGGCACACTGGTGGTCTATCTGTTCTGGGTCATCACCATGATGGGTGGTGGCTGGTATTTACTCGTCGGCACTGTCCTTCTCTGCGCACCCGCCCCTGTGCTCCACCTGATCACACGGCTCCAGAACAAGCAGCGTTGACATCTCCCAGCCGCACGATTCTTTGCCGTAGCCACCTTTGACCGCTCGCTCCACGGCGCTCCTCCCGACCTGACCGAGTGCTCGTCCGGACGTATGCCTCGGGGCCATGCGCGCCGACCTTCCAGTCGGGGTTCCCGCGTTCCCAGTGGCCGGGATTCTGGCGGCTCGGGACGAAAAAACAACCCAGGCTGATGGTCGCTGCGTGGTTACTGACTTCGGCTCGTCAGGGCGATCTTTCTCGAAGGCCCTGATGAGCCGGGAGTGTTGTCTGTATCCCGTGATGTATGAGGTATGCGGATGGCGGCGGGCTGACCCGTGCGGGACGTCGGCGCCGGGAGACGGTCCGGATACAGGCGGCCGAGCTGTTCGAGCAGAACATCAAGCCGCCGGATATTGCACGGAGCCTGCGGGTGAGCCTGAAGTCGGCCTACCAGTGGTACCAGCTGTGGCGGGACGGAGGCGTGCAGGCTCTGGCCTCTCGTGGCCGAGCGGATAGCGATGCCGCCTGTCCCCGCGCTGTCTGGAAAAGCTGGCCGCGTACCTCGATGAAGTGACAGCCGCGCACGGCTGGGTGGAGGACCAGGTGTGGACCGCGGCGAGGGTGGCCACGCTGATCGGCAGGAAGTTCCACGCCTCCTACAGCGTCTCGCGTGCCACCCGGCTGATGCACCGGCTCGGCTTCAGCCCGCAGATCCCCGTACGGCGGGTGGCCGAGCGCGACGAGCAGGCCGTCACCGGCCAGAGCCTGATTCAAGACACTCCCCGTACTGGCGCCCTGACTGCGTGACGGACCGATCGCGGCCCGACGGCCCGGATCGTGTTCGTGGGCATCAGATCCGGGGCGCGCCGGACGGTCTGTCCGGCCGGCCCCGGTCAGTGCGGGCCGGCCGGTGGGCCGAGACGGTGCGAAGGGACTCGCGGTGTGCCCCGGTTCGTTCAGCTCAGGCGCCACTGCTGGTTGGCGCCCCCGTTGCAGTCCCACAGCTCCAGCTGCGTGCCGTTGACGTTGCCGGCCGGCTGGTCGCCGCCGGTGACGTCGAGGCACAGGCCGGACTGGACGCCGGTGATCGTGCCGTCGGCGTTCAGGCGCCATTGCTGGTTCGTGCCGCCGTTGCAGGTCCACAGTTCGACCTTGGTGCCCGCGGTGGTCGCGGCGCCGGTGGCGTCCAGGCACTGCGTGCCTCCGTACAGCCGCAGTTCACCGGCCGCGGTCAGGGTGGCCTTCTGGTTGGCGCCGCCGTTGCAGTCCCAGATCTCGATCTTCGTGCCGGGCGCGGTCTGGTTGTCGAACGCCTCGAGGCAGCGGCCGGAGGAAGCACCGACGAGGGCGTGCGTGCTGCCGGTGCTGGTGGCCGAGCCGGTGGACACCCGGAACAGGACCGTGCCGTGGTCGGGCACCGTGGCCGAGATCGCACCGCTGGTGGTGGTCTTCACATGCGACCACAGGTTGTCCAGGCTGTAGCCGGCGGGCGAGGCGGGCAGGCCGACCGCCGACGCGGTCGTGGAGATGGTGGCCGCGCCGGAGTTCTCGTTGAACAGCGCCACCGACACGTCGCCGCCGGCCAGCGGTTTGGCCAGTACGTTCAGGCCTCCGGCGGAGGATACCTGCACCCCCTGCTTGCCGAGCGCGTCCTGGTCGACCGCGACGACGTCCCGGTCCCCGAGGATGGACGCAGTGGCGGCAGTGGAGTTGGGCAGGTCGTTGCCCGTGATCAGCGGGGCCGCCATCTCGGCCCAGAGACTGAACTCGCTGCGGTCCTCCCTGAACGACATGCCGCCGTTGCCGACCTCGAGCATGTCGGGATCATTCCAGCCACCGGGGCCGGCGTACTGCGCCAGCTTGACGTTGGCGTGAAAGATCGACAGCAGGGAGCCGTAACTGTCGTTGATGTCGCCGGTGGTGCGCCACATGTTGCCCACGCCCGCGCCCCACGTCCACACGTTGTCCACGCCCCACTCGCACAGGCTGAACACAATGGCGCGGCCGCTGCCGGCCAGGGCGTCGCGCATGGTGGTGTCGCGCCGCTGGGCCGAGGTCCCGTCGTCGTTGCAGTTGTCGTACTTGAGCAGGTCCACGCCCCAGGAGGCGAAGCTGTTTGCGTCGGTCTGCTCGTGGCCGAGGCTGCCGGGGTAGCCGGCGCAGGTCTTCGTGCCCGCGCTCTCGTAGATGCCCAGCTTCAGGCCCTTGCCGTGCACGTACGCAGCGGTGCCGCTGATGCCGTCCGGGAACTTGACGGGGTCCGGCACGAGACGGCCGGCGGAGTCGCGGCTGCCGGCCATCCAGCAGTCGTCGATGTCGACGTAGGTGTAGCCGGCCGCGGCCAGCCCGGAGGAGACCAGGTAGTCGGCGACGGATTCGACCTTCTGCTCGGTGACGTTGCATCCGAACTTGTTCCAGCTGTTCCAGCCCATCGGCGGGGTCAGGGCCAGCCCATTGGGCAGCGCGTCGGCCTGTGGTGCGGCGCCCAGGACCCAGGCGGCTGGAGCAATGAGCAGGGCCAGGACGGTGCCGACCGCGGTACCGGTGCGTCTGCGGGCGGGGTTACGGCGGCTGCCGGTGCCGGTGCGGGCCGAGACGTACTCAGGGTGGAATGCGCGGCGTGTCCGGAGTGTGCGGGCCATGTGGAGCGTGCGGGGCATGTGGAGGCGCACGTTGTCCTTCTTTCGGATGGGGGCTACCCAATGGGCACTCAGGCTCGCGGACAGGCTTGAGTGACCCCGCGTCAGGTGTGAGAACAGCCGAAGGGGTGACAAAGACGCATGATGGGTAAGGGTGGAAAGTTTTGGATTCTGTGCGAATGACGGGCCATACCGTCGCAGTCCACACAGGCTCCGTCAAGGGTGTACACAGCAACCGGAGCGAAACTCTGGTGCCGGTACTCATCGGCGTCTTCGTCGACCAGGCCGTGAGCAGCGGCGACAGTCGGCTGCTGCTGTGGCCGGCCGTCCTCACCGTCCGCCACATCTGCCTGTCATGGAGTTTCCGGCTGGGCGCCCGGGCCGGCGGACGCGGCGCGCCGCATGGCGAACACTGCGCGCCGCGGAGACCGCCCACGACTGCGCCTCGGCCGTCGGCCGGGAACTCGATTCTCCGGCCGGAGCGGAGCAGGGACGGCTGCGCGGCGCGCTCGCGTACGTCCTCCCCACCGGCTCGTCAGGGCGCCGATCGTGCTGGTCTGGGACCGCCTGAGCACTCACGTCTCCCACGCCATACGCGAGCTGATCCACGAGCGCGCATGGCTGACGGTGTTCCTGCTGCCCGCCTGCTCGCCCGATCTCAACCCCGTCGAGTGGGTCTGGGCCCACGTCAAGCGCAGTCTGGCCAACCTCGCCGTCGTCGCCCTCGACCGACTCGAGGCCCTCGTCCGTAACCGGCTCAAGCGCCTGCAATACCGGCCTGACACCCTCGACGGCTTCATAGCCGGCACCGGCCTGGCCATCGACGACCCAACGTCACCCTAACGAGCCGAAGTCAGTAACGTGACGGCATGGGACGACGTCGATATCGGCACTTGGTTGTTGGGCCCGAGCGTTTCCGGTGGTGGGTCGGCCATCACCATGTGCCGGACTCGGACCCTGGCAGTGTGGCCGGACACTCATGCCAGGAGGTCCTCGCGTTCGCGCGCGAGGGCTCACCAGGTGCCATCCGCATCGTCTTCGCTTCCGGTCCCGATCGCGTGGTGGGCGGCGGTGGTTGGGGTGCTCACGAGGGAGGCGTCAGCCGGTTGAACGGCGGCGGGTATCTCAATCTCCACAGGCCCGCGGCCGTAAGAGCGTTGATCGACGAGGTCTTGGCGGATGGGCAGCGCTTCGGGCACGCCACCCATGTTGATGGGTGGCGGTTCTTCGAGGCTGTGCTCACTCGTCTGCCGCCGGAGCGACAGGAAGCGTCACCCGATCCATCCGGGTGAGGCTGTCCGGGTGCGGACAGGTGAGACCTCCCTGCGCGGACGGATGAGGTGAGCGCGACGCCGATCTTCGGTACCCCCGCACGTCTTCGGCCAGCCGTCGTGGCGTCCGATGGCGTGTCCCACTCGCGGTGGATGCGGTGATCGGTGACATAGAGGCGAATTGGCGCGAGGCTGGAAACCCGCTGGCCCGAGGGAACTCCGCGGGCGACGTGGACGGGACCGTGGCAGGGGACCCGGCGACGGTCGGTGCCCATCGCCTCGCCGCCGCGACCACTGGAAACGGGCCACGGTGGCGATCCACTTCGCGCGACGAGTGGGCATTCCATGGACCGGGCCTACGATTGTGTCGACCGACAAGCCATACCATCTGTTGAGGCCCGACACACCGGGACGCATACGGGTACAACTGGCTTGTCCCTCACCGCCGATCCGGCCCTCCTTGCGAGGCTGTGGCGCACTGAGCCACACGTGCCCTCCGAGGCAGGCCAAGACGCGAAAGGCAGCGACGTGGTGCAGTGGCAGGGGACCAACTTCACCGTGGACGGACACGAGCCGACCAGCGCCGAGGAGTACTACCAGATCGGCCTGCACTGCTGGAACAGCGCTCAACACCATGGTGCGGACGTCTTCTTCCTGGAAGCCGCGGCGTCCACCGGCCACAGTGCCGCGATCGAGCTGCTGGGACACATCGACTATGTGCAGGGGCGGTACGCGAGCGCGGTGCCACGACTTCGGCACAGCAGCGCTTCGCCGCGAGCGGCCTACTACCTCGCTTCGCTCTACCACCAGGGCTGCCCCCAAGCGGGCATCGTCCAGTCGTTGGACGAAGCGGCCCGCTGGTATCACGCCTCGGCCGAACTGGGCGAGCCCGAAGCGATGCTCGCCCTGGGCGACCTGTACTTGGAGCGGCTGCTGCCTCTCAACCGGGCCCCGGCAGAACATGCCCTGGAGCAGTTCCTTGCGGCCGCCGCGCGCAGCCACCCGTACGCCCAGTACCGTGCCGCAGAGGTCTACCGCACCCTCTACCAGGACAGCGAACGAGCCGCTGTGATGTACCAGTCCTGTGTGGACAACCCGAGGACCGGGCGCCACGCACTGGGCTCGATGATGATGCTCGAGAGTCAGGCGCACCTGCGGGAGATATCAGCTGTCAGGACAGCCCGCCTGCAGCAGCAGCGGCGTGACACCGTCAACCCCGCGCAGCGCCGGGACAACTTCAACCTCTGATCTTGGACAGTGCTCCGCCGTTTACGGCGGGGGTGAAGGCCGTCTCAGGGCTGCTCCGACCGGCGCGGGTGGACGGATTCGCAGTGTTGTTCTCAGGCGGCGGGGCGTTGCTGGTTCTCGATGTACTGCTTGACGACTGTCAGCGGTGCCCCGCCGCGCAGGACCGGGCGAAGCAGGAGTCGGACCAGAAGTGACCGCCCCACAGGTACCGGTGGACGTGGATGTCTTAACTCCCGGCGCAGATGGTCGGCATTTGGGTTCCGTCATCGCGACATAAACCAAAACTGTATGGTTTTAGCCGTGCGTGATCGAGGCTTGGAGAAGCAGCAGTTCGGGCACCGTGCCCGGCTTGCACTGACTCCTGCCGACGCCCTCAAGGCTGACGACCAGGCGCACGCGGCCCGCACGATGTGGAATCTCCTGCACGCCTGGTGGCAGATGATGCCGAAGGAGAAGCGGACTCTGGCGAACGCGGATGCCGCGATCCGACAGGCCCGCAAGGACATCGGTTTCCTCGCCGTCCTTCCCGCCCAGGCCGCGCAGGCGGTGTTGAAGACGTATTTCCAGGCGTGGAAGAACTGCTGGGACGGCCGGTCGGACGCCCCGAACTTCAAGGCCCGCCTCCGCAGCACCCTGACCGTGGATGTGCCGCAGGGCCGGGACCTGAACATCACCCGCGTGCACCGCCGATGGGGCCTGGCCAATCTGCCGAAGATCGGCCGCGTCCGCTTCCGCTGGACCAAAGACCTCCCCGTCGGCAAGCGCGCCGACGCAGAGAACCGGATCACTGGTGCCCGCCTGGTCAAGGACGCGCTCGGCTGGCACATCGCCTTCCGCGTCCAGACCCTCGAAAAGACGCCGGAAACCCACCAGGGGCCGGAGATCGGCATCGACGTCGGCATCACCGTGCCCCTCGCCCTCTCCGACGGAGCAACGTACGAGCACGGCGAATGGCTGACCGACCGGGAACAGGCCAGGCTCCTGGGGCTGGAGCAGCGCGCCGCCCGTCGCAAGAAGCACCGCAGGCCCGGTGAACGCACCTCCCGCCGGTTGCAACACACCTACGACCAGATCGCAGGACTGCGCGCGAAAGCCAAGCGCCGGGCTGCGGACTGGCAGCACAAAACCACCACCCACATCGCCCGCATGTACAGCGTCGCGGTGGTGGAGGCATTGCAGATCACGAACATGGTCAAGTCCGCCAGAGGGACCGTCGAGGAGCCGGGAAAGAACGTCGCCCAGAAATCCGGGCTGAACCGCTCGATCAGCGGGGAGGCGTGGGGCCGCACGGTCACCCTGCTGACGTACAAGACCGCCCGCCAGGGCGGCACCCTGGCCAAGGTCCCCGCCCCGAACACCTCCCGACGCTGCTCCGCATGCGGCTTCACCACCCCCGGCAGCCGGGAGACCCAGGCCCTGTTCGTGTGCAAGAACCCCGACTGCGGATGGTCCGGCAACGCCGACCACAACGCGGCCCAAAACATCCTGCACCTGTACCGGACGGGCCACGCGCTCGTCCCGGCTGCCGGGAGGGCAGTCGCCAGGCGCGCACCGCGCGTCAAGCCCGCCACCGCAAGGTAGACGGGAATCTTCCTGCTTCAGCCGGGAGAGCACTTCAATGAAGCCCCATGTTCATCAGAATCAGATTCAGATCAGGAGTAGGACCGCGCCACCGGGCAGAGCCCGACCACGAC
Source organism: Streptomyces sp. NPDC005784 (assembly GCF_042871525.1). Taxonomy (NCBI): domain Bacteria; kingdom Bacillati; phylum Actinomycetota; class Actinomycetes; order Kitasatosporales; family Streptomycetaceae; genus Streptomyces; species Streptomyces sp. NPDC005784. The sequence continues at coordinate 73,971 of NZ_JBIAIQ010000026.1, read as the reverse complement.
CGCCCGCAGCGACGTGCTCCCTCCGGTCAGCTGCACGCCAGGACCCACGAGAAGACTGCGACCGCCCGCACAAGGTGTTCCGTTTCCTCCGTCTGGACCAACAGCGCGCCCGGTACGTGGGACAGTTCCCAGGAAGCCGGGTCCGCGGGTTCGCGCGGCTCCGCCGACCACAGGCGCCCGATCTCCTCGGTGTCGGCCCTCAGCCTGGCGCACGCATCGGCCGTGGCGCCGAGGACCCGGGCCAGCGGGCCTGCGATTCCCGGGCCGTCGCTCGGCAGTTTGTCGGCTGCTACGGACAGGGCAGCGGCGGTCTCGGCCAGGCGCGACGCCCGCTCCAGCCAACTCGATGCCGGGCGACCGAAGGCGGCGCTCGTGTCGGGCGGTGGTTCCCAGTCCCGGCCGATCCGCGCGCCCACCGACCGTTCCTGCTCGGTGGGGTGCCATGTCCCCTGCTCCCGCAGATCGTCCGCCCTCCCCATGGCCGTCCGGGCCAGGGCAAGGGCCGCCGGCCAGTCGCCGAGCTCCCAGTCGGGCGTCGCCCGCAACTCCCGGACACGGTAGCCGAGCGTCAGTCGCACCCCGGTTGGGCGCGGCCGCGGAGGATCGGTCTCGACATGGGCCTGCAGTACGTGCCTGATGCCGGCCACCGATGCGGCGCTACCGACTCCGATCCCAGCTTTGCGGGCGGCATCGGGCAGCGGACCTGTGTCCAACGGATCGGCCCCCTGGACGCAGTAGCCCTTGGCGTCAGACAGGGGGACCTGATCGACCAGGACCCCGGCATCGTAGGCGGCCCGCCAGAGCACCAGGCCCACCGTGATGTGCCTGGCGCTCCCCCACGGCCACTTCACCCGCGGACCGGGATCCGCGTAGAACCGCCGGGGTACATGCGCGCCGAAGCCGCGATCGCACTCCTCGTGCCAGGCGACCAGCAGGCGTGCCTGGTGACATGCCCGCTCCCACGCCCCGCAGCCGTAGGCGACCTGGTGCCCCGACTCCCACCCCTCCACGTCCACGTTCACGGGGCGAACCGTACCCGGCCCCCACCAGCGCACGCGCCCCTCGTGGATCCGCTCTCTGTCTTCGTCCCCTGATTTCCTGTCGAGCCGTCTGCCGTTCCGCCGCCGAGGCCCGCAGCGGTGAATGCAGATTTCGAATTCCTTCGGTGCGAGTGCGTGACGGAGGAATCCGGGAGGCGAGGCGCACGGCGTTCCGCGAAAGGGTCATCTAATCTGGATGACGCCTGTGCGATTCCCCAGTTCAGCTGCGGAAGAGTGAGGAATTTCGATGAGGGAGCCGTTCATGAGTGACAACATCTGGGGCTACCACCCGACCGCCGGGCACATCGTGGGAACCGATCTGGTCGGGTACAAGGTGGAGGCCATCGACGGCGCCATCGGGAAGGTCGACAAGCATGCGGACGACGTCGGTTCCTCGTACCTCGTCGTCGACATCGGCGTGTGGATCTTCGGCAGGCATGTCCTGCTGCCCGCCGGCACCGTGAAGAGGGTGGACCCGGCCGAGCGGAAGATCTACGTCGCGCTCACCCAGGAACAGATCAGGGAATCGCCCGAACTCGACAGGGCCAAGCACGTCGGCGACGCCGACTACCACCAGCAGGTCGGCGGCTACTACCAGAGCCACCGCTCCTGACCCCCGGCGCCAGGCCGCAGGTGGGGGCAACCGGAGACACTCCGGTCGGCCCCCTCCCTTGCTCCTGGACAGGGCCCGGCCGCTTGCTCCGCACCGGGTCCAGCAGCTGCTCAGCCCTGGGCCAGCTCCGCCACCGGCTGCCACTTCTCCCATGACGCCAGACGCTGCTCGTAGTCGGCCTTGGCGATACCCAGCGGCGCCGAACCGAAGAAGCAGCGCAGCGGCGGCTCTTCGGCGTCCACGATTTCCAGCACCGCCGCGGCGGACGCGCGCGGGTCGCCCGGGGTGCCGACGCGCTTGCTCCGCTGTTCCTGTACTTCCTTGTGGAAGTCGGCGTACGCCGACAACTGCTGGGACGTGCTCGACGACGAACCGGCCCAGTCGGTGGCGAACCCGCCGGGCTCGATCAGAGTGACCTTGATGCCGAACGGCGCTACTTCCTGAGCCAACGCCTGGCTCATTCCTTCGAGCGCCCATTTCGAGGCGTGGTAGATGCCGACCAGCGGAAAAGCGCTGATACCGCCGATGGAGGAAACCTGCAGAATGTGGCCACTGCCCTGTTCGCGCAGGAACGGCAGTGCCGCCTGAGTGACCCACAGCGCCCCGAACAGGTTGGTCTCCAGCTGCGCGCGAGCCTCCGCCTCCGTGATTTCCTCGACCATTCCGAAGTGGCCGTAGCCGGCATTGTTGACCACCACATCGAGCCGGCCGAACCGCTCGTGCGCCAGCCTTACGGCGGCGAAGTCGGCCTCGCGGTCCGTGACATCGAGTTGCAGAGGCAGCAGCCGCTCTCCGTAGGTCTCGCGGAGATCGCCCAACGTGGACAGGTCACGCGCCGTCGCAGCCACCGAATCGCCGCGTTCCAGCGCGGCGATCGCCCACTCCCGCCCGAAGCCGCGTGAGGCGCCGGTGATGAACCAGATCTTCTGTGTCATGGAGTGCTCCTCATGAAACCCGTCGTCCACTCGGTCACCACGTCGCGTCGCGGTGCCTGTCCTACCAGCCAACACCTTCGAGTGGGCTCCAAGGCAACTCCAGCCTTCCCGGGCGCGGCTCGACGCCGGCTCCAGCTCCCCGTACGCAAGGCCTCCGCGGCCAGAAGGCTCCGCGGCGGTCCAGGGCATTTCGAAGAGTTGTGGGCGGACAGTGGTTACGCCTGTACGAGTTGCGGTTCCGGTTGTTGCGCCGGTGCGGCCTTCGGACGCCACAGGTTGGTGGTCCGCACGTAGCCGTAGACCACGGAGGTCATCGCCAGAAGAAGGCCTGGTCCGAACGCCCAGGGATATCTGGCCATTTCCAACGGCAGGTAGCGATACGACACCAGGAGCGCGATGAAGACGGTCGCGCCGTAGCTGACCAGCCGGATACCCGCCCGGTCCCAGCCGCGGTCGAGCGAGCGCATCGCTGCCTCGACCGTGAGCGCGAACACCACGCCGGCAACGAGATCCGCGCCGTAGTGGTAGCCGAATCCCAGCGTTGCGGTGAGCGTGCCGACCAGCCAGAACGTGCCTGCGAATCGCAGAGTCCGTGAGGCCTCACGCGTATGGATGAAGAGCGTGGTGGCCCAGGCGGTGTGCAGGCTTGGCATGCAGTTGCGAGGGGTGATGTCGTCGAACAAAATCTTGTGCGGGGCATGGATCGACGGCGCCGTGTGCGGCCACAGGTTGGCCGCCGCCCATTGACCGCCTTCGGAACCGTAGGCGAAGACGGGTCCGGCCACCGGGAAGATCATGTAGATGGCCGGCCCGAGCAGGCCGATGACCAGAAAGGTGCGCACCAGATGATGGCCCGGGAATCGGCGCTCGACCGCCACGTGACGCAGCTGGTACAGCGCGAAGACGGCCGCTGCCAGCGGGAGCTGACCGTAGACGAGGTGGAGAGCGTGGCTGCCGATCGGGCCGGTGGCCGCGACGATCCGGCCTGCCACCCATGACGGGTTGCCCAGCGCGTGATCGGCTGTCGCCACGTACGGGTCGAGGACGGCCGGACGGGTCTTCGATGTGATGAGCAGCCAGGTGTCGCCCGTTTTGTGGCCGGCCACAAGGAGCAGGCCCAGTCCGACACCCTTCAGCAGCAGGACACGTTCCTGGCCGGTGCGGCGCGTGATGGCGATGAACGCATAGGCCAAAATCACCCACAGCGCGCCGTTGCCGAAGCTCATCCTGGCATCGACCGCCCACCGGATCAGCAGGAAGACGACGTCGATGCCGATCGCCGCACCCAGCGCGATGAACCGTTGCCGCCAGGTGAGCACCACCATCATCAACGCCAGGCCGGCGTACAACAGCGGCCCCGAGGCGGGGGCGAGAATCACCTCCCGCGCCTGGTTGGTCATCGGTCCCGGCAGGCCGTAGCGACGCGCGACGATCTCCATCGTGACGAGGAATCCGAAGGCCACCACACCCACCGCGGCCCACAGCATCGCCTGTGGTTGACGTCGCGCAACGAACGCAATTCTGTTGTTTATTCGCGAAACTATTCGCGATGATATAGATATCAACTATTTGGCCGATTTGTTAGATGGTGGTCAAGTTGCTCACCCTTCGCGCTAGATGGCGTGTTCTTCTAGTGAAGGACGGACGATCAGGGCAATCGTCGTGAGTTCGATCATGCTATGAGCGTTACAGGCGGGTTTCAAGGGTCACAGGCGGTGCAAAGGTCAGCCAATCCTGTGATCAAGGATCTGCCGCGCGGCCCGAAAGCTGTCACCCTGGGTTCAGGCGATCTTCAATGCTCAGGAGTTTTCATGGCACGGACTGTCAGAAGAGGCAGTGGTGGGCCGGGGCTGGAGGGCCAGCCATGACGGGCCCTCCAGCCCCCGGGGGCCACTACGGACAGGACCTGTTCGAACCGGAGCACCCACAGGAAGCCGAGCGCATCGACTCGGCCGCGCTGGTCTACGACCCGGTCACCACAGGTCGTCTGCGCGCTCTGGGCTCAGGGCCGGGCAGCCGCTGCCTGGAAGTCGGGGCCGGAACGGGGACTGTGGTCCGCTGGCTGCTGGAGGAGGCGGACGCCGCGGAGGTGGTCGCACTGGACCGGGACACCGGCGGCCTGGACGACCTCGGGGGTTCGCGGGTGCGGGTCGTCACCGCCGATCTGAGGGACGAGAGCCTGGACCTGGGCAGCTTCGACCTGATTCATGCCCGGTTCGTTCTCATGCACCTGCCCGAACGCCGTCGGCTCGTCTCACGTCTCGCGCGATGGCTGAACCCGGGTGGCTGGCTGGTGCTCGGTGATGCCGTGGAGGTGCCGAATGCCCTGGACACCTCGTCGGCCTACCGGCGGACCATGGACGCCATGTGGCAGGCACTGCGGTCGACCATCGGCACCGACACGTCGGGCGTCCCGGCCTATCCGCACTTCCTGAGAGAGGAAGGCCTCCGGAACGTCGCCGGTGAACTCTTCTGCCCACCACTGGTCGCGGGCAGCCCCCTGGCTCGTTTCTGGTCCGAGACGTGGAACCGGATGCGGCCCGCCCTGGAGGAAACAGGACAAGTGGACTCGGCCGGCATCGACGACGCGCTCGCCTACCTGGCGTCGCCACAGCTCGCCGAACTCGGCCCCGGCCTGATGATGGCCTGGGGCCAGCGGCGCTGAGCCGTGGGCAGTGGCCGGTATCGCCGGCCGGCCGGCATTCACGCCACCACGTGCAAGCCCGCGGCGCGCACGAAACCGGGTCCGACGAAGGACTCGTCCAGTCGGCGGCCGGTGACCGGGACAGTGACCCGGTCCCGGACAACGACCCGTGGGTTGCCGGAGACCTCTCCTGCAACACCATCACCAAGGCCGCTCCTCCGTCCTCACGTCTGCTGAGACGGCTCGTACGTCTCGGCGGCGAGGCCGAACGTCCACGCCACTCCCTCACGGGCCGTACGGGTCGTCGGCGGGACGCGCAGCCAGTACGTACGGCTCGTGCCGTCGGGTTCCGGGGTGGAATTGACGACCTCCACCATCACCACGTCCTCGTCTCCGAGCAGTTCGACCCGCCACAGCACCCCCGTCTCGTCGCGGTGGACGGGAACCGCCCCCGACTCGTCCAGGTACCGGTCGTAGCCGTAGTACTCCAGCATCACGCGGCGCAGTTCGGCGTTCTCCTCGGCGCGGATCCGCTCGGGCGTCAGCGCGGTGAGTTCGTCGAGGAAGGTGCGCGGGACGGGCATTCCGCGCCATGCGTAGAGCTCGAACCCGTCCGCGTAGCGCAGTGCCGGACCGTCGCCCCGGTCCAGGCGTCCGGCCTCGTCGCGGCTCAGGCTCAGCGGCCTCTCGCTGAGGACCGCCACCTTCTCGTAGGGCCACCACCAGCCGGCGTTGCGCGCCACCGCGGCGATTCCGGCCAGAGCGCTCGCTTCGTCGGGGTCGAACGCGCACAGCCACGCCGCGTCGTGCTGGCCCAGGGTCGCGTCCAGGAGCAGCAGCCGGACCCGGCTCTCCTCGTGCCGGTCGGTGGCGAGGTCCTCGACGATCCCCGACCGCACCCGGTCGGCCAGCGTGCGGGTCGACTCCCACAGGGCCGCTCCCGTGGCCCGCCAGTGTCCGCTCCACCCCTCCGGCCCCAGCCGTTCGTGCGCGCGAGCCCGTTCCGCCGCCCAGGGGCCGGCGACGACCGCGCTTCGGACGCTGGGACCTGTGTCCCCAAGTCCCGCGCCGTCCACGGGCGCCGCACCCATGAGCATGCGCACGGCCTCGTGGGGCGAGCGCGCCCAGACGATACGCGCGGGCGCGTCCAGCCCCGCCTTGCGGTAGGCGAGCTTGACGCCCTCCTCGGCCGCCGCCCGGTCGCCCACTCCCGTCCGCGATGCGGTGGCACGCCAACTGTCCTGCTCCATCACGCCGTTCCTCCCCGAAATCCCCTGTGCCCGAGCGGCGCGACACCCGCGGTGCCACCCGGTCCTGCCTTCGAGCGTGCTGTCCGCACGCTCCGCGAACCACTCCGCCATCCGGAGCGGGAACCACCGACGGACACGTCAGTCGGCGACGATCCGCACCGAGCCCGGCACGTACTCCCGCTGGCGGATCACCCGGTACCAGCCCTTGTGGAGCGAGATCGCCCCGTGCTCCTCGTGCACGACCCGCGCACCGTCGGGCACGTGCAGCAGCATCGGGCCGAACACCCCGGCCTCCCGTATCAGCCGCCCCGGACCGACCACGGCATGGGCGTGCCCGGTGACTTCACCGAGGGCCAGCACGAGTCGTCCGCGTCCGTCGCGCGGCTCGGACCCCGCGTCGAGGGCGTGGTCCGGCACCGCCTTCTCGTCCAACGGCACGATCAGCACGTCTCCTTGGCGGAACATGGGTCTCCCTCCCGGCACGGCACGGGATGTGCCATGGAAAAACCGTAGAGGCGACCACTGACAATCGCCCTCCGGACCCGGCGCCGTACCCCCGATGCCTCGGCGTCATATACCCCGTGACCAGGCGTCATACCCAGCTCGAAGCCGCTCGGGCCCGCCCGCCCGCGGCCGCTCCCCCGCTTCCCGTCCCCAGGTGCCGACCCCTGTTCGCCGTGATGTCAGTGGGGCTTGGTAGAACTCGTCTACCGGGTGCGACCGCGTGCTCCGGACTCTCCACCAAGCATGTCGATCCACCGGAACCAGGACGAAGGAGCGGGCGCGCATGACCGTCCACAGCCACCTCAAGGAATTTTACGGCCTGCCGGCCTTCACCTTCCCGGGCGCCGACGACAAGTCGCCCCGGGCCACGTCACTTCCCGCGCCCGAAGCCGTCGCCTGGCGCATCGCCGTGGACGCCTACGAAAGTGAGGAGCAGTGGGAGGACGCCTTCGCGCGCTTCCTCGCTGCCGTGGACACCCAGCAGGTGCGGGCGCTGATCATCGGCGCGTGGAGCGATGTGTACGACACGTCTCCCGACTCGGTTATCGCGGCTCTGGTGGCCGCGCGCGACCGGCTGCCCGCGCTGCGCGGACTGTTCCTCGCCGACATCGTGGGAGAGGAGTGCGAGATCTCCTGGATCGTCCAGGGTGATGTGTCGCCTCTGCTGGGGGCTTTCCCCGCCCTTGAGGAATTCGGCGTCCGGGGCGGCAATCAGCTGGTCTTCCCCGCCGTCCGGCACGAGCAGCTGCGCACGCTGACCGTCGAGACAGGCGGCATGCCCGTGGAAGCCGTGCGCGGCATCGCGGGCAGCGACCTGCCCGCGCTGCTCACACTCGACCTGTGGCTCGGCACCTCCGAGTACGGGGGCGACGCAGATGTCGCCGACCTGGAGCCATTCTTCGCGGGCACCCGGCTGCCCGGCCTGATCCGTCTCGGCCTGCGCAACAGCGAGATCCAGGACGGCATCTGCACGGCGCTGGCCTCGGCCCCGGTCGTGGCGCGTCTCCAGTACCTCGACCTCTCCATGGGCGTGCTCACCGACGACGGCGCGACGGCCCTGCTCTCGGGCCAGCCGCTGACGCACCTCAAGACGCTCGACCTGCACCACAACTACCTGAGCACGGCGGTGCGGACGCGCCTGCTGGAGACGCTGGAGCCCGCAGGTGTGCTGGTCGACGTCGACCAGGACGACGCGGAGGCCGAAGAGGAGGAGGACGGGACGGTCTGGCGTTTCGTCGCGGTGGGTGAGTAGCGCCGACCGGCGCCGGAACGCGGAACGGGGAAGCGGGATGGGCGAGATGCGGACGCAGGGCGCGCCGGTGAAGTGGGCGGTCGTCGCCAACGGGGAGAACCGCCGGGTCGGCCTGTTCACGGCGGCGGCCGAGCAGGCAGGCTGCGGCACACCCCGCGTCGTCGAGTGGCGGGACGTACTGCGGGACGGCGGGCACGACTTCGCCGACGACGAGGTCGTCCGGCTGGACTCTCCCGGTGAGAACGCCGAGGTGGACCGACTGCTGCGCGGCGCCGACGAACCGACCCGGGTGGAGGGTTCCGCGCGCTGGTACGCGGGTCTCCTGGACTGCGTGGGTTCGCTGCGCGGGGGGAGGCGGCTCGACGACCCGGCGGAGCTGGCGGAGCTCTTCGACAAGCGGTTGTGCCACGCCCGCCTCGACGCCGCGGGCGTGCCGGTTCCGCAGTCCCCCACCTCCGGTGCCCGCCGAGCGGTGGAAGGCTGGAGCGGTGTCCGGGATCTCATGGCGGAGGCCGCGCTGCGGCGGGTCTTCGTCAAACTCGCGCACGGTTCGTCCGCGTCGGGTGTGCTGGCCCTGGAGACGACCGCCTCCGGCCGGATCCGGGCCACCACCTCGGTGGAACGCGCGGCGGACGGCAGCCTCCACAACTCCCTGCGGATCCGCCGCTACACAACCGAGGCGGAGATCGCCGCGATCGTGGACACGCTCGCGCCGGACGGGCTGCACATCGAGCGCTGGCTGCCGAAGGCCTCACTCGGCAACAGGTCGGCTGACCTGCGGGTCGTGGTCGTGGCCGGGCGCGCGACCCACGCCGTGGTCCGTACGAGCCGCTCTCCCCTGACCAATCTGCATCTGGGCGGGGCACGCGGTGATCTCGCGGCAGTGCGCGCGCTGGCCGGTGACCGGTGGGCAGAGGCCCTCTCCATCAGCGAACGGGCAGCCGCCTGTTTCCCCGGCACCCTGTGCGTGGGCGTCGATCTGCTGCCCGCCGTCGGCTGGCGGCGGTTCGCCGTCGGGGAGGTCAACGCCTTCGGTGATCTGCTCCCCCGCCTGACCGGACTGCCGGGCAGCGGCGCGGAAGGCCTGGACACGTACGCGGCGCAGATCGCGGCGTTCCGGTCCCTCTCCCCCGACCGGTTCCCCCTACGACCGGCGCCGCCGCTCGAACCCATTCTCAACACGCCTGCTAGGACAGCACATGCTCCAGCCTGAACCCGAGCGCACGTCGGACGTGACATCCTCCGCCCCCGAATCGGCCGGGACGCCGGACATGAACGAGGTGGTGGGCCGGGACGATCTGCTCCTGCTCACCCTCGACACCCTGCGTTACGACGTGGCCGTCGAACTCGCCGCAGCCGGCCGCCTGCCGAACCTGGCCGCGCATCTGCCCGGCGGCACCTGGGAGCGGCGGCACGCGCCGGGGAGCTTCACCTACGCCTCCCACCAGGCCATGTTCGCGGGATTCCTGCCCACACCGGCGACGCCGGGGCCTCATCCGCGGTTGTTCGCGGCACGGTTCGCGGGCAGCGAGACCACGGCGGACGGTACGTTCGTCTTCGACACCCCCGACCTGGTGTCGGCTCTCGCCGCCCGCGGCTACCGCACGGTGTGCATCGGCGGCGTCGGCTTCTTCAACAAGCAGGGCGCGCTGGGCGACGTACTGCCAGGACTCTTCCAGGAGAGCCACTGGGAGCCGGAGTTCTCGGTGGCCTCCCCGACCTCGTTCGAGGCCCAGGTCGCGCGGGCGGAGAAGACCGTGGCCGAACTCCCGGTCGAGCAACGGCTGTTCCTGTTCCTGAACGCCTCCGCGCTGCACCAGCCGAACTGGTTCCACCTGCCCGGCGCCACCCGGGAGGCGGGCGACAGCCGGGGCACCCACGCGGCGGCCCTGGAGTACCTCGACCGTCACGTCGGACGGCTGTTCCGCGCGATGAGCTCGCGCCGCCGCTGCTTCGCCATCGTCTGCTCCGACCACGGCACCGCCTACGGAGACGACGGCTACACCGGCCACCGCCTCGGTCACGACTCCGTGTGGACCGTGCCCTACAGCCACTTCTTCCTGGAGCCGACCCCATGACCCTCGCCCCAGTGGCCGCGCCGACCGGCCTGCCGCGCCCGTACCAGAGCTACACCTACGCCTATCCCCACAAGACGGCCTACCGGCCCCTCGCCCCGCGCCCGCCGCTGAAGGACCTGTGGGCCGGCGAGTCCCGGCGGTCGCTCTCGCTGTACCTGCACATCCCGTTCTGCGAGGTCCGCTGCGGTTTCTGCAACCTGTTCACCCGGATCGGTGCGCCCGGCGACCTGACGGGACGCTATCTGGACGCGGTACGGCGCCAGGCCGCCGCGATGCGCGAGGCCCTCGGCGCCGAGGAGACCCCGCGTTTCGCCAACGCCGCGTTCGGGGGCGGCACACCGACGTTCCTGGAGGCCGCCGAGCTGGAGCGGCTGTGCGACATCGCCGAGCAGGAGATGGGAGCCGATCTCCGCGCGATCCCGCTGTCCGTCGAGGCCTCGCCCTCCACCGCCACGGCCGACCGGCTGGCCGTGCTGGTCGAGCGGGGCACCACCCGCCTCAGTCTCGGGGTGCAGAGCTTCGTCGAGGAGGAGTCCCGTGCCGCCGTACGACCGCAGCGGCGCTCCGACGTCGAGGCGGCGCTCGGACGGATCCGCGAGGCGGCCGTCCCCGTCCTCAACATCGACCTGATCTACGGCATCGACGGTCAGACCGCCGCCAGTTGGCGTCTCTCCCTGGATGCGGCCCTGGCCTGGCGACCCGAGGAGATCTACCTCTATCCCCTCTATATCCGCCCCCTCACCGGACTCGGCCGGCACAGCGACGCGCGGGCGGCGGACCGGGAATGGGACGAGCAGCGCCTGCGCCGGTCCCGGGAGGGCCGCGACCACCTGCTGGAACACGGCTACGAGCAGGTGTCGATGCGCATGTTCCGGCGCGCTGACGCACCACCTCAGGGACCGGACGACTACGCCTGCCAGACCGACGGCATGATCGGCCTCGGCTGCGGTGCCCGTTCGTACACCTCGACGCTGCACTACTCCTTCGACTACGCCGTGTCGATGCGGGAGATCCGCGGCATCATCGACGAGTACACCGCCACCGAGGACTTCTCGCGCGCACTGCACGGCCGCCGTGTCGACGAGGACGAGGCACGGCGCCGGCATCTCCTTCAGTCCCTGCTCCAGGCCGAGGGCCTGCCCGTCGCGGACTACCGCCTGCGCTTCGGATCCGATCCGTACGACGACTTCCCGTCCGAGCTGGACACACTCGGCGCACGGGGATGGCTCACGCACACCGGGGACGAACAGCTCCGGCTCTCCGCGGAAGGACTCGCCCACTCGGACGCGATAGGCCCCGAATTCTTCTCTCCGGCCGTGCGGGACGCCATGGCCGCCTACGAGACGAAGTGAGGCTTCCGTGGACCTGACGATCCTGTACCGCGGCCCGCTCGCCTCCTGCGACTACGACTGTCCGTACTGCCCGTTCGCGAAGCGCCGCGACACCACCGCACAACTGCGGGCCGACCGCGCGGCGCTGGAGCGGTTCACGGCGTGGGCGGGCGAGCAGCGCGAGGACCGGCTCTCGGTGCTCTTCACCCCGTGGGGCGAGGGGCTGGTCCGCTCCTGGTACCGCCGCGCACTCGTGCAGCTGTCGCACCAGCCGCACATCCGGCGCGTAGCCATCCAGACGAACCTCAGCTGCCGTACCGACTGGCTGGAGGAAGCGGACCGGGACACTGTCGCGCTGTGGTGCACGTACCACCCCGGGCAGACACCGCACGAACGGTTCGTCGCCAAGACCCGGCAACTGACCGCTCTGGGCGTCCGCTTCAGTGTCGGCGTCGTCGGCCTGCCCGAGCACAGGGAACCCGCGCGCAGACTGCGCGCGGAACTCCCGGAGCACGTGTACCTGTGGGTGAACGCCGCCGAAGGCCACACGTACACGGACGAGCAGGCCGACGAGTGGACCGAACTCGACCCGCTCTTCCCCTACAGCCGCCACCCGCACCGGTCGGCGGGCCTGCCCTGCCGCACCGGCGAGTCCGTCATCTCGGTCGACGGCGACGGAAGAGTGAACCGCTGTCACTTCGTACGGACCGAGCTGGGCCGCCTGTACGACGGCTCCTACCGCGCCGCACTCGCCCCACGCCCCTGCCCCCTGACAACCTGCGACTGTCACATCGGCTACGTACACCTGGAGACGCTTCCGCTGTACGACGTGTTCGCGGGCGGCGTCCTGGAACGCGTCCCGCGGGCGCTGCCGGACCGCGCGCTTCTTCCGGTGATCCCGTCAACCGGCTAGGTCCGAAGGCCGGTTCGGCTCCCGGCTCTTCGAAGATCCGGTGCGCGCTCCTCCGCCCCACAGCACGCTCCGGGTGGCAGCGTTCACATATCTTCCAACGCAACACGACGCCGACTCGTTCCAGTTCTCCATGTGACTCTTCCCGCCCGGTCCATGCCTTCTTTTCACAGTGATCGCGACCCCATACTCCGAGGTCGGCGAAGGCGGCGAACTGCGGTAACCGGAGTCAGTACCGCTCAGGATCGCCCGCCCGCGCCCAAGGACCGGAGCGCCCTGTCAGGCGCTCCAAAGTCGTAGGGAAGGACTCAGTCTTGATCTCGGACACGACCACCGCGGCGGCCGCGGGTACCTGGCTGCTCGGCGACCGGGAAGTCAACCGTCTCGGCTTCGGCACGATGCGCCTGGCGGGGAACGGCATGAGGGGGAACTCTGTCGGCGCCCCAGCCGACCGCGACCTTGCGGTCAGGGTCCTGCGCCGTGCGGTCGAGGCCGGCGTGAACCACATGGACACCGCCGCGTTCTACTTCTCCCCGTTGTGCTCCGCCAACGAGCTGATCAACCGGGCGCTGGCCCCGTACCCCGATGACCTGGTCATCGTCACGAAGGTCGGGCCAGGACGGAGCCCGTCGGGTGAGTGGCTGCCACCCGCGACCCCCGAGCAACTGCGCGGCCAGGTCGAGGAGAACCTGCGCCAGCTCGGCCGCGACCACCTCGACGTCGTCAACCTGCGCAGGATGGACCAGGACTCGATCGCCGAACACTTCGGCGCCCTGGCCGAGTTGCGCGACGCCGGGCTCATCCGCCACCTGGGCATCTCCAGCGTCAAACCCGAGCACCTCGCCGAAGCCCAGGCCATCGCGCCGGTGGTCTGCGTGCAGAACTGGTACGGCCTCGACCGCCGACTCGCGGATGAAAACGGCCTGTTGGACAGCTGCGGCGAGCAAGGCATCGCGTTCGTACCGTACTTCGCGATCTCCGGCGAGCGGCGCGAGGGGAGCGCAAGCGACACGCACCACGACGAACTGCTCGCCGTCGCGCGCTCACACGGCGCGACGCCCGCGCAGGTCCGGCTGGCGTGGACCTTGCACCGTGGACCACATGTGCTGGCCATCCCGGGCACGCGCAGCCCTGACCACCTGACCGAGAACGTCGCCGCAGGCGCGCTGCGGCTCTCGCAAGACGATCTGGCCCGCCTCGAGCGCCTTCACCAGAGATGAGACTCCAAGGGTCACGCACTGCGGTCGGCGGAGAAAGGCCGTCGATTCCACTGACCAGCAGGATCCCCTGACCGACGGCTACGGTGCTTGGTCGGTCCTCCTTCTCCGCATGGCAAGGACCCTCTCCCTGACCTTGGGAGAGGAGGGGCCAGGGGTTCGTGGGTTGCGTAGATGATGCGGCCACTCAGCGAGTCGACTGCCGGCAGGTCCGATCGCCTTCCCGGGAGGTAGCGCCATCGAGTGGCGTGCCCGACCCGCCCGAAGGCCGGCCCCCGGCCCCGTTCAGAGTGGCCGCCATCCAGCCCGGCCTTATCAGCCATCGCGCCTTCGGGCGACGTAGACGGTGTTGGCCGCGGTCCCGCCTTGAAGCGGGTTGTCGAAGTCCACTACGTGCGCGGCGGTCTCCACGAGGACTTCCGCGAGCACCGAGCTGAATTCCTTGTCCGGTGGGTCGTTCGACCAAAGCGCGAACACCCCGCCGGGATACAGCAGTTCGGCCAGAGCCGTCAGACCGGTCCGTGTGTAGAGCACGGCGTGGTCGGGGTGCAGCACATGACGCGGCGAGTGGTCGACGTCCAGCAGGATCGCGTGGAAACGGCGGCCGGGAGTTTCGGGGTCCAGGCCGCGCGGCGCCGCACCGGCACCTTCGGCAGCCTCGTCTCCCGCCGATGCCGAAACGTCCGCCCCCGCGCCCTCGGCAGCCGGCGGTCCGCCCGCCGCGTTCCCAGCAGTCATCGCGAAGAAGTCCCCGTGCACCAGGCGGCATCGGGGGTCCGACGCCAGTCCCGCGCCCAGCGGAACAAGCCCGCGCCGGTGCCAGTCGATCACTTCGGCCAGGGTGTCGACGACGATGAGCGAGCGCACTCGCGGATCGTCCAGCGCCGTCCTGGCCGTGTACCCGAGACCGAGTCCACCCACGACGACGTCGAGGGGGCCCTCGGACAACTCCGCCAGGCCGAGCCGGGCCAGCTCGACCTCGCCCGTGGTGAAGAGACTGGACATCAGGTACTCGTCACCGAGCTTCACCTCGTACACGTCCTCGCCCGACAGCGGATCTCGCCGACGGCGCAGGCTGATCTCGCCCATGGCCGTCGGCCGCCAGTCGATCTCCTCGAAACGTGCGCTCATCCGATGCCCTTCTCCCCAACCTCGTCCCACCTCCGCGGGCCGAGGGACAGCCGTGAGCGCCGACTGCCACGGACGGTTGAGGTACGGAACAAGAAGGCACCGCACCGTCCGGCTCGGGCCCGACGCTCTGGAGGATCTTCACACGGAGCGCTTCTGACGGGGTGGTCAAACGGCCGTACGGCACCGGATCGAGTCCGCCTGCCCGTTCCGCCGTCGCCGCAGGGCTGCCTCACACCTTCACAGAACCACCTGCGCCACCCAGCTCAGGTCGGCACGGCAGCACGACGTTGCGCCTGGGATCACGGTCACGGCGGAGGAGGGAGAGCAGGAGGAGAAGCACGAGGAGGAATTGGGGGGAGGAGCCGCCGGTGCAACGGACGCGGGCCGACCGGCGGGCCCCGCACCTCGCTGCGGCCCGCCGGTTCCACGTCGGCGAAGGCCATGTGCGAGGCCGTCGCAGCCGAAAGGCCTTCGGCCGAGCCCTGTGCCCCGCGCCCCGTCGTACCTCCCGGTCGCCCCTCGGAGCCGACGGTCATGGCGGGTACGGACGGCGCGGCCACCCGCCCCTGCGCGCTGCCGAGTCAGGAGTGCGGGACGGCCTCGCTGATGTCCTGGTGCATGTGGTCCATGAGTTCGCCCATCTCGCGGAGGTCGGCGTTCGGGGTGTCGACGTTCCGCGCCGCTCCGCGCAGCCAGTCGGCGGTCGCCAGGGCGAGTGCGGTGGCGTCTGCTTCGCGGTTGTCGCCGAGGAGCTCCTCGATCCGGTAGGCGAGACCGCCCAGGGTTTCGTCGTTCGTGTCCGGCGTCAGGTAGCCGCGCAGGCCGACGGGGTACGGGTCCTGAGCTCTGGCGTGCCGCACAGCCGCCAGTACCGCGGGATCGTCGCTGTACTGGTCGAGGTGCCCCAGGAGTACGTAGATCCGCGCGATCAGCCGTGGCCGCCCGGGGAAACGGTCCAGCCAGGCCATCAGCTCCGGCTGGCCACCGAGGTGGTCGATGACCGGAGTCAATGCCTCCACCGACTTGGTGGGGAGATCCCAGTGGTGGGGAAGAAGCTGGGCGACTTCGTCGGCGAGCCTCGCTTCGTCCTCGGCGCTGAGCGTGCCGGCGGTGAACCCGCTGACCTTCAAGCTGTCCAGGGCGAACCCGTCCGGCCCTGCCGCCTGGGCGCTGCGTGAGGAACCGTGCCGTCGGCGCAGCAGTTCACCGACGCTCTTGAGAAGCGGCTTGTCGTGCACGAAACCTCCTGATGAATGCACTCAAGGGCCTCTCGTCCGGGACAGGAACCCGGGGACGACGCCGCGGTCCGGACGGCGATTCCCGGCGGACGACGTCCCGGTCCGGACGGCGATTCCCATCAGTGCTCTTCGACGTCGGTACCACTACTCTGCCGCCCGGTCGCGGTGTCCGCGCGCCCGGTGACCCATGAGAGGCATCGTCCCTGAGACGCGGGTGCCCGGCAGGTCCAGCCGAGAGCGCGTCCGTGAACGTGTCAGCCCGACGGGGTCCGCACTGGCCGGCGGAGGGCGCCTCCCGCCGCGATGAGTTCCGGCCGGGTCGCGAGTCTGAGGGCCGGTCGGTGATCGGCGATGTCCGCGAGGGCGACCCCTCCGTCGGCCGCCAGGCCTGCTGGTACTGGCGCTCGGACGCCGACGGCGTCGCCGCCTGGGGCCCGACCAGCCGGCCAGTGCCGCAGTGGACCCGCCCCGGCGCGACCCCCGTGGAGACCCTCGGAGGCATGCGCCCCAGTCTTGCACGGAGGTCTGACACAACTCGGGTCGAGGAAGGGGCGGAACGGACCACTCCTCCCGTCGCTGCCGATCCGCGAGGCGCGGCAGAATGTGCAGAATGTATCGTCGGCCGAACCTCAGGTCACCGTCGCGGTAGCAGCCGATGAGACCACCGCGTGGCGTTCAGCCCGTTCCATCACTGGGGGAGCTCGCTCGTGTCACGACCCCCGCAAGCCGCAGCGTCGCAAAGGCCACCAGCCCCGCCACGCTGCCGAAGGTGAGGGCGGCCGGAACACCCTCGCCGAGCCTCGAGAACAGGTACACGGGCCCCCACACGTCGACGTTCGCGCCCACCGCCGTGTACAGCACCTGACTCACCAGCAGTCCCAGTACGGTTGCGCAGACCGCGCCCACCGCCATCGTCGGCACCGTGGTCCGGGTGAGCAGGCCGGGCAGCAGCCGCAGCGCCCACCACACCACGGCCAGCATGAGCACGTCGACGGCTCGGTACAGCAGCCAGTCGCCGAGCGGCGTCGTCGCCGGCCTCGTCCAGCCGCCGAGCAGCAGCCACTCGCGCAGCAGGTCGCCCGGCTCGGACAGCAGCCCTCCGCCGCCGAACGAGGTCTGGATCCACGCCGCCACCGATTCGTACGAAAGGGCCACCAGCGACAGCGCGATCACCGCGGTCCCGGCACTCGCGGCCAGGCGGGCGTCGCGCGGCGGCACACTCTGCCGAGGCAGCGGATCCTCACCCTTGGCGGTGGCACGCGCCACGAACACTGTCAGCAGTGCGGACACCAGCGCCGCGAACACCACGACCGGCCCGCTCGACGCGATCACAATCGCCAGCTGCGGCAGGACCCGGTAGCTGCCGTGCCCCCGGGACGCGATCAGCCACGGCGCGGAGACGGTCACGGCCAGCGTTCCGGCCACCGGGCCCCAAGCCCAGAGCGCGAGCACCGTGGCCGGCGTACGGCCCTGCGTCGGCGGAATCCTCCGGATCAGGAACAGCGCGCCGGCCAGGAAGAACACGAAGACCGCCACGAACCTGATCTGCATCCCTGTGCTGTACAGACCGGCGTACTGGCTGCCTCCGCTCAGGCCGCCGGTGTCCCCGCCCGTGCCGGCGCCGGCGGGCCCGTCGGACAACAGCCCCGTCGGGGGATCGTACGACCAGGGTGCGAGCCACCGCCGGAGCTCACTCACGGACTGAGCGTCGAACACGCTTGTAGCGCCACGCAGTTGCAGTCCCTGCGTGCTCGCCCCCGCCCACCACAGCAACAACGTGATCAATAGGGCTCCGACCAGTGCCGGTATCACCGCGCGCCGATATGTCATGTGCCATCCCCCGTCTTGGCCCTGTCCGTGAATCTTTCGATCAGCCGAAGCGTAGGGGGTGATGATCGCTTGCGGCATGAATCCGGCCGCTCGGCGACTGTTCCCCGGTGCGTCCCGGCGTCGTTCCCACGCCCGGAGGTGATCACTGGAGCCGGTACGGTAACTCTCGGAATTTCAGGGGTAGATGACGACCTGACGGGTGGAGTTCGCCATCGAGGTTCTCAAGACGGTTCCGGTCGGCGCTGGTGACCCAGAAGCGTGGACCGTGGTGGCGGTGCGGAACTGGACCGGCACGATGCTGCCCGCGGCCGTGCGGCGGACCAGGTCGTCGAACAGGACACACTGCTTCGGGGTGGCGCGCGCCTTGCCGCAGCGGCGGCGCTTCGGCAAGTGGGCGCGTGAGTCGGCGACCGGAGCGTTCTGTTCCGACGGCGCAGGTGAGGCGGCTGGCCTTGCTGCCGTGGAGACGCGTTTGGTGCCTGCGGCGGTGCCCCGCACGATGGGTGTGTGGTCTCGGCGCCCCCAGGTTCGGCCCTTCGGCGACCTCAGGCCCTGGCCTGCTTCGTCCTCGAAGCAGGCCAGGCGCCCAGGTCCGCCGCCGTCTTTATGACGGGCCACTCCTCGTCCTTCCAAGCGGCGATCTTCGCCTCATCCCGCTCGGCGGCCTTGTGGGAAGAGACCTGCACGCTCCAGCCGATGCGGTGCAGCAGCAGGTCCAGCCCGGCCAGGGTGTACTCCACCGCGAACCAGCGGCGAGCTTGCAGCGGGCGCCGCCAGGGCCCTGGGATTCATGGCCTGCCGACCGCCGGACGCCAACGCCCGCCGCCAGCGGTCCGCCGACATCTGGGTCACCCTGAACCGAACCGCAATCCCAAACGCCCCACCCATTAAAGGAGTTGTCCACAAAATGACACACGAGCAGCACTCCGAGGGCGAATTCCACCTGCTGTGGCACGCCCGGCACCTCGCCGTGGAAGAGGACGGGCGAATCATCCATCAGGACCCTGATGGAAGCATGCACTTGGATGAAGAGGAGTGGAGAGTCATCGGCATCTACACCACCACGGCGGCCGCGGAGACGCAGAGAGAAGCTTCGAAGGATTTGCCTGGGTTCCGACGTGAGCCCGATTGCTTCGAAATCTCTCCCCTGGTTCTCGACGAGGATCTATGGACCGACGGCTTCGTCACAGAATATCCGGACGGAACATGGCAGGACTGAACCATCCCGTTCCCCGTTCAACCGGCAGACGAAAGCTTGAAATGACCCGGACCGTATATCTTCTGGTGCACAGGCACCACTTCTCCATCGAACCCGGCGATGTCGCCGCAGACTTCCTGGAAGACGGGGAACCGCTCTTCTGGGATGACAGCGAGGACAGCTTGATCGTTCTTGGGCTCTATTCGAGCAGACAACTGGCTGAACAACGCGCAGAGCGGGCGCGATCCCTACCCGGGTTCAGACGCTTCCCGGAGGATTTCTTCGTGCACGAATACACGCTGGACGACACTCGTTGGCCCGACGGTTTCCGCGTCGGCGAAGATGCCGAAGCGGGTGAACAGACCGAAGGGCACGACCGGTAGTTCATTGACCCCGGTCATAGAGAGCGAGAGCCGTGTCCGGCGCGGCCCCGGGCCGAACCCGAATCGCGTTCGTAGCGGCGTGAAGCCTGCTGGCTCCTGTGAGCCAGGGACATGGTGCGTGCCAGAACCCAGCGGTGTCGCCCCAGGCTGTCTGGGGTATCGACGCCAGGCGGGCTGCGCGAGGTGCCTTACCCGACTGTCAATGACATCGAACGCGGCACCCCCGAAATCCCGGATGCTGCACAACTACCTGACGGTAGCGTCGCAGGAGTCAACCAGCAGCGGGAGGGACAAACGATGCGGGAGCAGGACCGGATCGAACGGGCGCGGGAAATCTATGAGTTGGCAATGTTCTAGGGTCCTGTTCGAGCGTGCGGCCGAGCTGTACCACTGCCTGGGTGACCCGAGCGGTGGGGCCGACGCCTTGTTCTGGATCGGTTGCTGGCACCAGGTGGTATGCGACGACAGTGCCACTGGCATGCCGTACTTCGAAACGTCGTATGCGCTGGCGCAGTCCGTCGGTGACCGGAAGACCATGTCCTACTCGGTGCGCCATCTCGGCTTCACAGAGAAGGAGGCGGGACGGTTCGACCGAGCCCGCGCACAGCTGACCGAATCGGTGAGCCTGCGACGGGAGATCGGGTTTTTGCCCGGAGTGGCGGCGGGTCTGGTGGCGCTTGGTTACCTGTCAGCTGAGACCGGCGACCGCGAGGCGGCCATCGGATACCTCGACGAGGCGCGGACCACCGCCGAACAGTGCGGCGCCAAGGGCGTGCTGGGATGGGACGAGCGAGCGCGCTCGCAAATCTCAACCGAGTGCCGTCGCAGCGCCGCGCCGCGACGGCATGTCTGCAGTCTTGATCACCAGCCGAGGTCGGCACGAGTATGCGTTGGCGGTGCGCCGTCCTGGTCGAGAGCGACGACGACGCGGGTTCGGAACGCCCGCCTTCGAAGGGGGCTCCAACGGTCGTGATGCAGACGGTGTTGCCGACCACTTCACCGGCCGACCGACCGACGGTAGATGCACCTCGTGCACCCAGAATCCTCGTCCCCCGTGCCTACTGATTGTGGGCTCGTGATGTCCGCACTACGAGCCCGCTCTTCGCCCGAGTCCTGGCGCCAGGTCAGGCGTCTGTCACCAATAGTCGATAGCCGACGTCGATGGTGCCGAGCGCGAGCAGATCAGCGTGACGATGGTTCCAATCGCCGGTCGCGAGGTCCTCGGTGAGTGTTGCCAGGCCGGGAGCGAGGGCGTCTTCTCCGGTCTGGGCGAACATGGAGATTCCGGCGCGCACCTGTGGGTCGAGGTAGGCGTGAGGGCGGCGCCAGTACGCTGCGCCGAACCCGTCCGTGCAGTCGTGCGGAACATGGACAGGCTCCTGGCGGGCCCCGCCAAGGAGAGCGGCCAGCCGGTCGATCGGGATGGCACGGGTGTCGTCGAAAGCTGCGGCCTGGGGGAGGTACTCACGTACGAGCCAGAACGTCTCGCGGAAGATCTGCTGGTCCCAGGTCAGGATCACGATGCGGCGGCGCGCGACCCGGCGGAGTTCGGCAATGCCGGCGGCGAGGTCACTCCAGTGATGGACGGTCAGCAGTGCCATGACGGCGTCGGCAGCGTTGTCGCCCACCGGAAGGTGCTCGGCGACCGCGCGCACGGCGGGCGCGGACCGGCGTGGGCGCTGAGCGATCATGATCTGGCTCGGCTCGACTGCGAGAACCGTCTGTGGTGGCTCGTAGGAACCAGTACCCGCTCCTACATTGATCACATCCGAGGCGTCCCCGAGCGCGGCGTGAATCTGCGCTGCGATACGCGGATCTGGCTGCCGGGTCCGGCCGTACGTCGCGCCGAGCGTGTCATAGATGGCCATGCCTACCAGTATGCGAAGAAGCAGCCACGCCTGGGCCCGGTCCGCGCAGGCGGACCGGTGGCCTTGTAGAGATGGGGAACTGTCCTCTGCGTCGGTGACTGAGGTGAGATCTCCGCGTTGGTAGGTGTACCGGGTGGTGGCACGGAGGGCGTCCGTGAGCCGTCCCGGCTTGGCTTTGGCACCCGGAGGAAACCGTCACTATGCTGCCTTCGAGGCCTACTTCGTACCCCCGTCCACGGGGAAGGCAGCCCTCTCCCCCATCCCGGGCAGCCCTTGCCACACAGACCAGATCACTCAAGTCCCTGTCAGCATCCGGCTGTTCAGAAGGATCGGTAGATTCTCTCCGGATCTTCGTGGGCCCGTGCCGCGTACTCCTCGAAGCCCAGGTTGCCGATACTCAAGTTCGCGTGAACGTCGTGGACTCCTGCGGGGGTGATACGGAACGTGCTTCCGAACTCGGTCAGTTGCTCGTAGTCCTCATCGTCCACGCACTCCTCCCGCGTCAGCGTGGTGACGGCCAGCAGCGCGTGAGATTCGCTTTGCATGGAGGTCCTGTCGGCGAGGAACACAACAGCCAGGTCCTCGTCGGCGCGGACCACCGTCAGCACTTCGTCAACGGACGCCTCTGCCCAAGCCAAATCGTCGATGAAGTGGACGTGAGCCTCGTGCTGCGTCAACGCCGCCGCCACGTGCTGCCATCCTTCGTCGTCCAGGTAATCGGTCCTGACGACCAGTGCGTCGAACTCGTCACGGCCGGTGACAGCGGGCAACACTCTCATGGATCCTCCTCCTCGGTAATGATCGGCAAGCCGTGCCGAGACTGTCCCTCATGGCCTCCGTAGCTCTGCGACCGGGGGGTCGCCGGGTCCACGGGACGCGGAGTTCGTGGTGATCGGCGGGCATTGTCCAGCGACCGCCATCCTCATGGGAGCCGACGACGTTGTACGACTTCCGTCGTATCGGCCACCTTCGGACCGGCGCGATGACCGGTCGGCCGACGGGGACGTGTCGCCGGCGACGGTGACTGTGACGTTGACGGCGGCACGTGAGTACGTGGTGCGGTTGCCGCCTCCGGCCGCCCGGATCCCCCTGCGCATCAGGGCGGTGATCGTCCGCCCGCTCCGCTTGGCCACTCGGCTGGATCCCCGGCCCGGCGGGCCGTTCACGGGAATGGCGAAGTCTCGTGACCGAGTACGACACATACGGCAACGGGCGGGGCCGTTCGTCTTCACACAGTTGTGAGGGGGTTCGGCGGCGTCTGGCTTCGACGGGGAGGCCGGGGCATGCTGCGGATCCGTGCCGCACCGGACAACTTTCGCCCTCGGCCAGTTGAGAGTCGGCCCCGGCCCGTTCCGCAGCCGGGAGTGTCAGTGGGCGGTGCAATGCTGACACCGACAACTACGCTCGTTGTGGCCGAAAGGGATCCCATGTCTGGTGAACGATCAGGGTCCGACTTGTCCTCTGTCGGTTTCGACTCCGCATGGTGCGCCACCGATCTGGGTGAGTACCGGACCTGTCGCCACACCTACGAGTACTACGCTTACGAGAGTCTGCCACCTGTCGACTCCACGCAGTTCACGGGTGCCTTTCAATGGCTCGGTGACAACGGCGAGCCGCTTCCCGAGCAGGTCACGGCGATCAACGGCTTGGCAGCGGACCTGACGGCCAGAAACCTGACGCTGCCGCGGGACTTCGTCACCTTCCAGACCGACTCGAAGCTGCACTACGCGCTGGACGAGGTCTCAGTGACAAGTTGCTGGACTCACGTCTCACAGCCTCTGCCCAGTCCGGTCGAGCCCGGGGCCTTCCTCGTGCGGTTCCTGCGAGACCAACAGGACTGTGTCATCTGGTACCTCTACCTCCGCCCTTCGGGCGAGGTGTTCGTGGTGCAGTCCTATCTCGACTACGAGTACGAGTACGAGGCACGGCGCGATGGCGAGGAGACGGAGACCGATCTCGACGATCTGGAAGAGCAACGGGCCGCGATCGTCTGGTGTGCGCCTACGTTCGAGGAGTTCGCCTATCGGTTCTGGGTCGAGAACCGAATCTGGCGCACCCTCAACAGCGATGATCCGTCCGGACTCGAGCCTCGGTTGCGTGACTATCTGAACCACTACGCACCGGCCGGCATACCCACATGAAGCGTCGCTCGGCAATGAGACGAGCGCGGCGAACGGCACATGGACCCGAGCAGGAGCACGACGCCCGGTTCCCGGCATGAGCAAGTCGCCTTGTCGCGTCGGGCGACTACTGACGGATGCAAGCGAGTTGCGGCAGGCCGTCGCTCCGTCCGGCGAGGGTCCGTGAATCAGTCAGTGGCCGCGCTGGGCGTTCGGGCTCCGTACAGGTGGCCATAGGCGTCGTGCACGGCGGCGCGCCCGGCTTCCAGTGCGGTTTCGAGGAGGTCGCCCTCGCGCGCCAGACGGCCGACCTGCGGCGAGTCGTGGGCGGGGCGGATCGAGACGATGGCCGAGTGGTCGGTCAGGCAGGCGTCGTCCTCGGCCAGACGTGCTTCGCGGTCGAGGAACACCTTGCGCAAGGCTATGGGTTCACGGCGCAGCACCGTCCTGGCGATGAGAGGCGCGGAGCGTGACGGCCGCGCGACGTCGATGGCACGCCGGGATCGCAGCACCATGACATGGGTCGCGCCTTGAGCCAGCGCGGTTCGGTAAGGCACGGATTCGGAGACGCCCGCGTCGTAAAACCGGCGCCCGCGCATCGTCACCGGGTCGCCCGCCAGGAGCGGCAGGGCGGCGCTGGCCCGCAGCGCGAGGCGCAACTCCGCGGCGTCGCCTATGAAGGGCCGCAGGTCGGTGGATTCCCCGGTCTCGGCGTCAGTGGCCAGCGGGTGGTACTCGACATCGCTGGCCAGGATCGAGGCGAAGTCCATCGGCGCACAGTCCTGGTCGCCGTAGCGGTACAGCACCTCGTAGAAGGCGTGCAGGTCCACGAGCGGCCGACCGCGCAGCGGGTTCGAGCGCCGGATCAGCGTTCTGGCGTACTTGGGGACCGCCCAGAAGCGCAGCGATTGCGGGCTCGTGCTCAGGAGCCACGCACCCGAGGCGGCACCGGCCGAGGCGCCGTAGACGGCGTCGAAGCTGTTGGTCAGTCCGAGTTCGTGGAGCGCCAGAGCCATCCCGCCGGCGATGATGCCGCGCATCCCGCCGCCCTCGATGGCCAGTGCGACGCGGTGCCCATCGGCGCGTGCGCCGGGCCGGCTGCCGACCCGCGCGCGCTCGGTCAGCACATTCCAGACCGCGTGCGGCCGCTCGGGCTCGGGCGTCGCGGCAGGGGTGGTGGCGGTCGTCGTCATCGCGGTCAGGGCTCCAGGGGACTGCTCAGGGGTGGTATCTGCGCGCAGGGGTTGAGGGCGGCGCGGCGCGAGCGCCTGCCACCCCGGATCATCGCTTGGCTGCTGGCGGGCGGCGGGGCCGAACCGGGGAGATCGCGGTGCTGAACAAGTACGACCACCATCGCCCTTCCGCCTTTCGATCTCACCGATCCGCCGATCCGCCGATCCGCCGATCCGCCGATCCGCCGATCCGCCGATCACTTTACCAGTGAACAGCCACTCACTAGCCGATGGCTAGCGAAATATGCGCCACGCCGAGGAGGAGATCCAACGACTACAGAGGGTGCCCAGTCGTCGGGTGGGGCGGAAACACCGGGCCAGGCCATTCCCTCTGCCGCGGCCGTCAGCCGTCAGCGGTTGCCGGCCATCACCGGCGTCGGCTTACACCTCGCCGGCCGGCGCCGCGCCCGGCACGGCGAGGAGACCGCGGACGGTCAGGAGAAGCGTGGCCCTCAGCTCGTCGTCCGAGAGGTCGGACAGTTCGCCGAGCCCTTCCAGCATCCACACGCACATCACATAGGCCATGCGTTCCGCCGGCGTGGGCGAGGTGCCGAACAGCACCCGCAGGACGCGTCGCCTTCGTCCGTCGTTCTCGGCGTAGATGCTGGCGGCTCGAATCTCGGGATCGTGCAAGAGCATCGTTCCGAGTTCACGGTTGCGCACCAGGAAGTCGACCCAGCCGACCGCGTACGCGTCCAGCTTCTCCTGGCGTGACGTCATACCCGCCAACTCGTCCAGAAGCACGGTCATTTCCTCCACAGCCGGATCGAGCGAGGCCTGAAGGATCTGCGCCTTGGTTCGGAAGTGGTAGTAGACCGCGGCCTTGGTGAGGCCCATTTCGTTCGCGATGGCCTGCAACGAGGTCACTTGGTAGCCACGGGCAGCGAAGAGTCGCTGGGCCGTCTCGACGATCTGCTGCCGCGTCGCCGCGGCCTGGGCGGATCGACTGACCACCGGAACGTCCGGCTGTCGCTCGCTGGGCACGCTCGCCTGCTCCTGTATCGGTCTTACGTTCATGGGTCCCTGCTAGCCAAATACTGAGCGTCCACTTTACCTGCACTGTCCGTCGCCCAGCCACCGGCTAGTCACTCCGGCCGCCGGTCGTCGGCAGGCAAAGGCCATGCACGGATGGGCGGCTCCGTCGGTGGAGGAGGTGGAGGACGACCTGGCATCGGGCCCCGTCGCCCCGTTTGCCCTCATGGCGTTGCAACACCTGCGCGGCTTCGGCGCCTGCCGGGATCCGGGCCGTCCCGACGTCCTGTGCCATGGGACAACAGGCGAGAGCCCCGGTCCAGGCCTGGTGGCCATCCGCCGTGTGGCCCTTTGTGCAGGCAGGCCCCTCGCTGCAGGTCGTCCGACCACACTCAAATCGGCCCCCTTGCTCCATTCCCTTGCCCGGAGAGGCGCCCTTCACCAAGGATGCCTCGCATGAGCGTCAGCGGTGCTTGGGAGCACATCGAGACGTGGCTGCGGGACAACGCTCCCGTCCGGAGATGGTCGAGCAGTTGCCTTCTCCGTCGGGTTCGGCGATGTCGGGCGGCTCGTCGGTGAGGCGTTGGCGCCGCCATGACGCGGCGGCAGCCGAATGCGTAGAGCGCTGGTTCGACGAACCAGCGGCAGAAGCCGGGGCCGGGTCGTAGAGCGCTGGTTCGACGAACCGGCGGCAGAAGCCGGGGCCGGGTCGTTCACCGCTGCGGCCGTCAACGGGGAACAGCGACCCGGCCCGTCAGTCCGACGTGACCTCTACGGCACCCGCGCCACGCCCACGTACAGGGGGATCTGTTCACCTTCGGCGTGCTGATGCTCTCCCTCGGGGTGCCAGTTCGCGGCGAGTTCGATGCCGGGGTCGAGGAGCTCAAGTCCGTTGAAGAACCTGGTGAATTCACTGCGCGATCGGACTTGCGCCGATGTTCCGCCCTTGCGGTAGACCTCGACAACTCGCTCCCACGCTTCAGGGTCGAAGTCCCCCGTCGCGTGGGAAAGCGCCAAGTGGCTTCCGGGGGCAAGCGACTTGAGCAGTTCCGCCACGATGCCGTAGGGGTTGTCCTCGTCCCCCACCAGGTGCAGAAGGGCCACCATGGAAAGGGCGATCGGCTGATCGAAGTCAAGGGTCTCTCTGGCCGCCGCCAGGATCTTCGCCGGTTCCTGCACGTCGGCCTGGATGTAGGCGGTACGCCCCTGCGGGGTGCTGTGCAGAAGTGCCTCTGCGTGCCTGAGGACGATCGGGTCGTTGTCGGCGTACACCACGCGGGCCGCAGGGGTAATGGTCTGGACGATCTGGTGGAGGTTC
Source organism: Streptomyces sp. NPDC005784 (assembly GCF_042871525.1). Taxonomy (NCBI): domain Bacteria; kingdom Bacillati; phylum Actinomycetota; class Actinomycetes; order Kitasatosporales; family Streptomycetaceae; genus Streptomyces; species Streptomyces sp. NPDC005784. The sequence goes on along the minus strand of NZ_JBIAIQ010000026.1, from coordinate 46,907 downwards.
GGCTCGGTCGGAATTCCGGTGCCGATGTCGAGGAACTGACGGATGCCCCGCCGTGCCAGCAGACGAGCGGCACGATGCATGAAGTCCCGGTTGGTCCGGGCCATTTCCTTGACAGCGGGGAAGAAGGATATGACCTGTTCGGCAGCCTCCCAGTCGACGCGATAGTTGTCCTTGCCGTCGAGGAAGTAGTCGTACATGCGCGCCGACTGGGGTTTGCTGGTGTCGATGTCGTCGGCACCTGTTCCTGCGTCTGTCAATTCAGCCCTCCGCCGCTGCGGCGTGATCATAGGAGTTGATTCGGTGGTGCTGGAGACTGCCGACAAGGGGCCGCGTCTCAGGTGATGAGGAAGTCGGCCCGTCCCTCCTTGGCGGCGCCGACGAACTCGGCGATGACCGAGGAGGCGCAGATGAGGGCCGGGCCGTCGGGATCCGTCGACTGCCTGACCGCCACGATGCCGCCGCCGAGCTTCTTCATTTCGACGCAACTGCCGTTGTCGCCGGCGCTCCAGGGCTTGCGCCACCCATGGAATCCCAGCTCTTCGGCGGCGTTCATGGCGTGCTTCATCGTTCTGTCTCCTCGCGGACGTCTGCCAGGGACTTCCCTGGTACGTCGTCTGGGCATGGCTCTCGGGCACTCATCCGGTCGAACAGCTCGCGGTACAAAGCGACTTCCCCGCGGGTCCCCACGGTCCTCGCAGCACAAGGAGACATCCCCACAGGCCTCGGGGTGCAGGCGACTTCCCGCGGTCCCACGGTCCTCGTGGTACAGGGCGTTGCGGAGGCTGTCCGTGCCGACGATGTCCGGGAACTGCATGGGGTGCGTAGCCGCGATGCTCCATCCGGATGACCGTGGTGTGCGCCTGCCGCAGCCTTCCACCGACGTCCTGGGCCGAGACGCCCTTCGCCCGCCGCAGTTGCTGCAGCCGTCTGCGCAGCACCATCTAAGGAACGGTCGGAGCAGACCGCGGTGCGCTCACGTCTCACGCCTCATCGACCCCCTGGACGCCGAGCAGTCTGCCATGACCCTCCCCCTCACGGACAGGTTTGGTGATCCCCACAGCGCGCAGGCACGGTGGCGGTATAGGCAAGCAGGCAGGCAGACCCTCCGAGCGGTGACGGTGTTTGTAGTAACGGTGACGTAGTAGACGTCGGTCTCTGCGCGTCCTCGGCGTCGGCCCCGAGGCCCAGTCAGTGCCACCACTCGGCAACAAGGGCCTCCACCTGCACCGGAGTCGCGACGGAGCGGACCGGGATCTCCTCGGGCAGGACTCTTCGGGCGAGGTTGGCCAGCGTGGAGCCGGGGCCGACTTCGACAAGGCGGAGCCGGCCGCGTGCCACGGCGGTGAGGGTGCGCATGGAGCCTGCCCAACGCACCGGCATGACGAGCTGACGGAGCATCATCGCTCGCCATCGCTCGTGATGGTGAAGGTGAGCGCGCGCGTCGACGTTCGCGATCACCGGGCAGTGTGCGGGGTGAAGGGGAGTGCGGTCGATGGCCTCGGCCAGGCGCGGGCCGGCCGGAGCCATCAACGGTGTGTGGAAGGCACCACCGACCGGAATACTGATCGCCCGCGCTCCGCCGCGAGTGGCCTCCGCCGCCAGCGTCGCCACGGCCTCGACGGCTCCGGAGATCACGACCTGTTCGGCGCCGTTGATGTTGGCGACCCACACCTGGGCCCGCCGCACGGCACGCATACGGGCGGCGAGTCTTTGGGCCCGCGGCACGATGTCGGTTCCGACGAGTACCGCCATGGTGCCGGGCGTGAGCCGGTTCGCCTCCTCCATGGCCGCCCCGCGCTCGGCGACCAGCCGTGCGCCGTCCTCCGGGTCGAGTACCCCGGCGGCGGTCAGCGCGGCGTACTCGCCGAGGCTGTGCCCGGCACACGCCGCGGGCCGCAGGTCGCCCACCGCTGTGCGCAAGGCGTCGAGCACCACCATCTCCAGCGCGAAGGTGGCCAGTTGCGCGGTGTCGGTGCGGGTCAGCTGCTCTGCTCCCGTGTGCAGCAACAGCCGGTCGAGGTCCCTTCCACAGACCTCTGAGAGACGCGCGACGACCTTCCAATGCGGGGTGTCGCGCCAAGGCTCGCCCATTCCGGGCCGCTGGGCTCCCTGACCGGGGAAGAGCAGGCCGACGCCGAACGGCTCGGCCTCCGGGTGGTCAGCCACCCTCAGGGGTGACACCTGCGACACCTGCGACACCTTTGACACCGGTGATGCTTGAGAAGCCTGTGGCATCAGTGCAGACAACTTTCCAGTCCCTTCGGGGTGCAGCTACGGGTACGGCCTCGTGTCCACCCGGGCCGCGGCACGGCAGACGGCGAGCCGTCGGCGGCGAGATGACGCACAGGACTCCGCCGGTCTCGATCCATCGACGGCTGTGGGACCGGAGCGGAAACCGTCCGGCGCGAACCGTCTACTCGGGACCGAGCAACGGGGTGCCGACCCGAGCCCGATGACGAGGACGAGGACGAGGACGAGGACGAGGACGAGGACGAACCCCTCAACGGGACCGCGCCGGGTCGGGCCAGTCCCGATATGAACGAGCCCCGGGCTTCCGGAACCGGGAGAGGGATACCGGTTCCGGAAGCCCGGGAGGTGCGGGGCGCTTGCCGGGATCCCCGCTCAACGCGCCCGAGCTGCCGGTCCTGACCCGGGGACCTGCGGCACGTGGACGTCCAGGACGTCACTGAGGTAGGCGGGCAGCGAGGCCCGTACTCCGGCGAACGGCTCGTGTCCGCCGGGATAGCGCTGCCACGTCACCGGGTGTCCCCAGCTGGTGAGCAGGTCTCTCAGTCCCGCACCACTGCGTTCGGGGACGACCCAGTCCCGTGCCCCGTGGCCGATCCACACCGGCAGGCCGCTGTTGGCGGACGACGGCCGGCCGGCCGGGAGCAGTGCGGGCAGATCGGGAGGCATGAAGGGCGCGTAGAGGGCCACGCCCGCCAACCGTTCGGTGTACGTCAGTGCCAGCGTCAGGGCGACCGTGGCACCCTGGGAGAAGCCCGCCAGCACGATCCGACCGGCGCCGATCCGGTCCGCTTCCACCTCCAGCAGCTTCGAGAGCGGCCGGTGCACCGCCAGGAGGCCCTCGACGTCGATCCGGTCGATCGCGAGGAGGTTCTGCGGGAACCAGCACGGCACCGACAGCCCGCTCAGCAGGCTCGGGGCCGCGACGGGCGCGCGCGGGAACACCCCGCGCACCCCCGCCTCGGTGAGCCGGAACCGCTGGGTCACGGCCATCAGATCGCCCGGTGCCTGGCCGATGCCGTGCAGCCACACGACGGTGCCACGGTGCGGTCCGGCGGGGTCGGTCGTCTCGTATTCCAGCCGGTCCATCGCGCTCACACCGGCTGGGGTGCCGGCCGTGGCGTAGCCGGACGGCGGAAGAGCATCGACGCGTACTGGCCGCCGAAGCCGAAGGAGTTCTTCAGCACGGTGCCGACCGGTCGCCGGACCGGGGTGAGGGAGGTGCGCACGGCGCAGGCGGGGTCGGGCTCGGTGCAGGTCGTGACGGGCGGGATGATTCCCCGGCACATCGTGAGGGCCGCCACCGCCGTTTCCACCACACCGGACGCCGCCGATCCGTGCCCGGTCAGCGACTTCACGGCGCTGACGTCGAGGTCCGCCATCCGCTCGCCGAACAGCCGGTGCAACGCGCGGGCCTCGGTGACGTCGTTGAGGCGGGTGGAGGTGCCGTGGGCATTGATGGTGTCGACGTCGTCCGGGTGCGCGTCGGCCTGTTCGAGAGCGGTGCGCATGACCCGCTCGATCATCTCCACGCTGGGAGCGGTCATGTGGCGGGTGTCCACCGCCAGCCCCCAGCCACCGATCACGGCATACGCCTGCGCCATGCCGCGCCGGGCGGCGTGCTCGGCCGTCTCCAGGACGAGCGCGCCCGCCGACTCGTTGATGACCATGCCCGTACGGCGTTTGTCGAAGGGCATGGAGGCCTGGGCGGGGTCGCCCTTCCAGCGCGACAGCGCCATGAGCTGGCCGTACTGGGAGAGGACGTACGGCGTGTTCCGGGAGACGGCCGCCGACACCACCGCGTACTGCGCGCGTCCCGAACGCAGGAGCCGGGCGGCTTCCGCGATGGCACGCAGGCCACCTGAACAGGTGGCTTCCAGTCGTACGGGGATGACGGGCGTCCCGAGACGTTCGGTGATCTCGGTCGGATAGGCGGACAAGTCGCGTGTCTCGGGCGGGAGATGCTTGCCCCGCAGGTGTGCCAGGACGGCCGAGGGTTCGTTGCCGATCCTGTCGTAGCGTTCGGCGAGGTCTTCCATATGCGTGACGTAGTCCTGCGGGAACGATCCTGTGGGGCCCGGCCACACTCGCGCGTAGACCAGGGCGGCCGGACCTTCCTCCGCGGGCAGTTCGCTGAAGCGGGCGTCTCCGAGGGCCTGGTCCACCGCGGCGAGCATGAGGGAGTCGCCCCAGGACCGGTCGGGTGCGCCGTAGTCGGCGGCGACCTTCGCCTTGACGTCTTCCGGGATCAGCCCGGCCGTCCAGCCGCAGGGCAGTCCGCCGGTGTCCATCCGTTCTTCCAGGACCACTCCGGAGCGGCCTTCGAGGTTGGCCGACCAGAAAGTCTCGACGTCTCCGCCGATGGGGGTGATCACCCCCATGCCGGTGATGACGATGTCGCCGCTCATGTGCGTGCCTTCCCGTCGTCGGCCGAAGCCCCGTGCGTCGATGCGATGACGAGGGCTCCCGCCGCCGTCGAGTGGTGTCCCTGGTTGAACGCCGTGATCAGCGCTGTCGGCGCCGGGCCCAGGGGACGGGTCTCCCCCATGACCGGATCGAGACCGCCGAGTCCGGGATCGGGGCGACGCAGCAGGCCCACGGGGGGAAGCTCGCCGCGGCCGAGGCTCTCGACGACCAGTGCGGTGTCGATGAGCGCCGAGCACTCGAAGGCGTTGCCGATGGTGCCCTTCGAGCCGGTGACGGGGAGGCTGCCCGCGCGCGGCAGTACGGCCTGGGTCTCCACGCGGTCGAGGCGGGCCGAGCCGGCGCCGTGGGCCCACCACACGGTGGGCGTGGTGTCCGCGTCGGCGAGCACGGAGTCGACGACGAGTCCCGCCGAGGCAGCGACGTCGGCGGCGACCAGCACCTCACAGCCGACGAGCCGGGCCCGAGCCGTTCCGCGCGCGGTGTCGGCACGCTCCAGCAGGACGGCGGCCGCACCCTGGCCGACCAGGGTCCCGGACCTGTCGGCGTCGAAGGGTCCGGCACCGGCCGTGGCGCGTGTGCCGAGCGGTTCGTCCTGGTCGAAGGCGGCCATCGCGGTGATCGTCAGCGGCGCTCCGACGCCCACGACGAGCATCCGGTCGAGTTCGCCGCTCTCCAACAGCCTTACGGCCAGGGCGAGTGCGCCCGTGCCACCCGCCGCCGCCTCGCCGTAGGCCGCGACGTTCGACCCCCGGAATCCGCTGGCCATGGAGACGAACTGGCCCAGCTGGGAGGGGATTCCGCGTATGTAGGAGTAGTCGGGCACCTCGTCGTGGAGGAACTTCGCGAGGGGCCTGGGGTCGTTGCGGAAGCGGGAGGCGAGCTGGGGGATGACGTCGCTCAGTTCGTCGCTGCTGCTGCCCACGGCCATCACGGTTCCGCCGCGTACGTCCTCCGTGTCACCGGTGATCCCGGCCTGTTCCAGGGCCTGCCGCGCGACGGCGACGGCCCAACGGGCCGACTGGTTGGCGTACTTGCCGGCGTTGGCCCAGTCACGGCCGGCGGGCCAGGTGATCTCCGCGGTGTCGACGGCGGCCGACGGCCACGGCAGCGCGGGGGCCGGTCCGTCCTGGCCGCTGGTGTCGAAGAATGTCTTGCCGGCGGCCATGGCCTCCCACAGCCGGGCCGCGCCGATGCCCGCCGGGGAGATCACACCGATGCCGGTGACCACGATCTCGGGACGGTCCTGCCGCCCGCCGCGTTCACTCGGCACGCCGGCCTCCACCGCTGATGCCGCCCCACAGGCGGTATCCGCCGTCCACCGTGATGGTCTGCCCGGCGATCCAGGACGCCTCCTCCAGGCAGAGCAGGGCCACCACGTCGGCGCTGTTCTCCGGCGTCGTCATGCGGTCGCCCGGCCACGGGGAGACGGACAGTTCCTTGGTGACACCATGGGCGAAGTCGGGACGGACCTTGAAGACACCGGTCTGTACGAGTCCGGGACGCACGCAGTTCGCGACGATGCCGTAGGGCGCCAGTTCGTAGGAGAGGTAGTCGGTCAGCGCTTCGAGTCCCGCCTTGGCCGCGGCGAAGAGACCCGCACGCGGGATGATGCGCGTGGTCGTGGAGTTGGTGATGGTGATGAAGCGGGCTCCCGCTCGGTCCCGCATCAACGGGAGCGCGTACTTGGCGAGCAGCCAGGTGGCCCGGGAGTTGGTGTCCTGCACGAACTGCCAGTCACCGAGGGAGGCTTCCGCGAGCCGGGCGAACTTGGTGGCGGCCGCGTTCTGCACGAGGATGTGGAGGTCCTGGTGGATCTCGCCGATCTCCGTGATCAGGTTCTCGATCTCCGCGGGCTCGCTCAAGTCGGCGCGGTGCAGGGTCACTTCCGTACCTTGCTCGCCGAGTTCCGCGGCGAGTTCCTTGGCCGGGCCCTCCCGGTCGACGTAGTTGATGGCCAGGGTCGCTCCCCAGGCCGCGAGTTTGCGGGTGATGCCCGCGCCGATGCCCCGCGAGCCGCCGGTCACCAGGGCCACCCGCCCCTTGAGCGGCTGATACTGACTGTCCATCACTGAACCCTTCCTGCCGCTGCGGTCCGCTGCGCGGCGTGCCGCAGGAGTACGACGCTCATGCGTCCGATGGCGTACGTCCGGTCGTTCTCGTCGAACACCCGGCGTGTGGTCTCGACCAGGCCGAGCCGGTCGTCGATCTCCTCCGCCCGGTCGGTGGCGGTGGTGAACCAGAACGGGGTGTCGGGGTACAGCGGCCTGACGAAGTCCCAGCTCAGCCTTCGCATACCGACGATGGCGGCCGGGGAGCCGTGCTGGACCACCCAGCCCGAGGTGATGGAGTGGATGAAGCCTCCGGGCACGATGCGCTTCCGGCGGTCGGTGCCCTGGGCGAAGTCGTCGCTGTCGTGCACCGGGTGCTTCTCCCCCATCAGATCGAGGAGTTGGTCAAGGAGCGCGCCGCCGAAAACCACCGGCCCGAACCGGCGCACCGGTGCGTGCGCCAGGTCCTCCCAGTACTTCACTGCCCCCACGGCTGTGCCTCCGTTCGCCCCGGGTTCACCGGGATCGCCGACCCGGGCTGCGCATGATCATGCGGCCGCCGTCCACCGTGAACGTCTGGCCCTGGATGTAGTCCGCCTCGTCACGGGCGAGGAAGGCGATCAGTCCGCTGATGTCCTCGGGGAGCCCCCAGCGGGTGCCGTCACTGTCCGAGCCGAGCTGATCGGCGACGGCCGCGGTCATCTCGGTGCGGACCTTGCCGGGTGCCACGCAGTTGACCCGGATGCCCTTGCGTCCGACCTCCACGGCCAGGGCGCGGGTGAGTGCCTCGATGCCGCCCTTGGACGCCGCGTAGGCGCTCTGCCCCGGGCCGGGGGTACGCGCCGAGTTGGAGGAGATGTTGATGATGCGGCCCCAGCCCTGGTCGAGCATGGCCGGCAGAACCGCCCTGCTGGTCAGGAAGGGGCCGGTGAGATTGGTCCGCAGCACGTTCTCCCAGCGGTCGGTACGGGTCACCGCGAGAAGCTGGTCGTCGATCACCGCCGCGTTGTTGACCAGGACGTGCAGGGCGCCCTCCTGCGCGGTCACCTCCTCCACCAAGTCCTCGACCTGGGCCTCGTCGCCGACATCCGCCTGGTGCAGGACGGCGCGGCCGCCGGCGGCCTCGATCTCCTTCACCACGCGACGTCCGGCGTCGAGGGCGCTGCGGCAGACGAGGTGCACGGTGAGTCCGTCGTCGGCGAGCCGGTGGGAGACAGCGGCACCGATCCCCCGCGAACCACCCGTGACCAGAGCGACGCGCGTGGTCGCAGCCGGCTCAGGCACGGCTGCCGGCGGCTACGAGGGCCACGATCGAGGCGATGCTCCGGTGGTGCTCGTCGGCCTCGGCGTTCCACTGGTCGAGGTCGAACTCGACGCCGAAGTGCCGGTTGATGCGACGGGCGAGCTGCAGCAGGTCCAGCGAGTCGAGGCCCAGGTCCTCGACCACGGAGTGTCCCGGCTCGACCGTCTGATCGGCTATGCCCGGTTTGACTTCCTTGATCAGTTCGATGATTTCACCGAGAGCGGCGTTGGACACGGTTGTCATTGCATTCCTCCGCAGATTCGACAGGAGCAGGAGTGGCCGGCGCCTCTGGCCGGGCAATCCATGTCAGCAGAGCGGCGAATGAGCCAGCAAGGCCGTTATGCAGCAGGATTCTGGACACCCACTGGGGCGCTTAGGCGGCGCCCGCACAAAACCCCATGTGGCCGCACGGATCCCATCACTCCACTTCTCGGACAAAATGAACCAAACATCCACCGAAAGGAAAGGGATCCCCATGCAGAGTAAAGTAAAGTAAAGCCTCCTTGACTCTTCATCGAGGCCGTCCATAGCGTCGATATAAGCGAGCCCAAGTAAAGACCAAAACGGGCCCTCCTGGCGGTACGCAATCCTCGGGCCCCGGCATCGACCGAATCAGCGGGCGGCGTCGATCGACATACCATCGGACGCATCACGCATCCGGCAGTCTCGACATCCAGGGGGCAGTGGTGGGGCGGAGCAGAACGCCGATCCCGCAATCCGCGCAGTGCTACGAACTGGCTCAATGGCTACGCTCGCTGCGCCACCGGTCCGGACTCACCTACCGGCAGATGGCGGAGCTGACCGAGGGGCTCCGGATCGCGGATCCGGCGTGTTCGGCCGTCACCCTGTCCCGGGCCGACCGCGGCACCTTCCTGCCCCGTCGCCATGTCGTGGAAGCGTATGCGCAGGTCTGCGGTGCCACACGACGCGAGGCCCGACTGCGCTGGGAGCAGGCGGCGCGGCAATCCGGCCACACTCCCGACGGCCGCGAGGTTCCCTCCGCACCACGCGCCGGGCGCAAGCTCGAACTCGTATACCACCCGGCTCATCTGCTGGAGGCGATGCACCAGGCACGTCTCGCCGCCGGCCAGCCGTCCCTGCGCGAGATGGAGAAGAAGGCCCGCGACCTCGGGGCGGGACCATTGCCGCGCAGCACGGTTGCCGACATTCTGGCCGGTTTCCGCATGCCGTCGGAGGAACTCCTCGTCGCCTATGTTCAAGCATGCGGACAGCACGGGCGCCGGCTTACGCTCTGGCGCAATGCATGGGCTCGCGCATTCAGTGCCGACGCCGCGTGATCCGGGTGTCTTGAATCGACTTCCGAGAGAATTTCAACAATGTGAAAATTACCAGTCCATTAACACGTCGGAAGCGTTTTCCGACAGTACAGATTTGGTACATCGACAGTTTCCGCGCGCCCTGACGTCATGGCGAAATCACCGCCCTCGGCCCTTGCCCCGGCCAATGTCCGGAAAATCGAGGGCGGGGGCGGCGAGGAATCAATTGTGACCGCCGGATGTCGTGGCAATGAACCAGCCCATCGGTGGAAGCGAGACGGAACCGGTGCCGGAATCCATGCAAGCGTCACCCGCGACAGGTACCCAGGGAGCGGCCGGAAGGCCGGCGGTGGCCGGGGCGGGCCCGAAGTTGAGGGCGACCGCGAGGGTGGAGCCGGCGTCGGGCGCGACCAGGGTGTAGCTGAGGACGGTGTTGTCGAGCGAGTGGATCCGGGTCTGGGCGCGTACGAGCCAGGGGTGGCGGCGACGCATACCCACCAGGGTCTGGTGAAGCCGCTGGACGGCGAGCCCGTCGGGGCCGAGGTCCGACGGGCAGACGGGAAACGCGGGACGGACGGCATCGTCCCCGCCCGCGCGGTCCTCCTTGACGCCCTCCCGGGCACGCTCGTCTCCCGCGTAGATGGAAGGTGTCCCCCCGACGGTGAACAGCACGGTGAGCGCGTGCGCCAGGTGACGGGGCTCGCCCAGCCGGCTGGCGACGCGCGTCACGTCGTGGTTGCCGACGAATGTCTGTGGCGCAAAGGTGTCGATCATGGCGTTGTGGCGTTTGAGTGCCCAGGCCAGTTCGTGCGGGTTGCTGTCGTTCAGCGAGCTCCAGATCGCCTTCCACAGTTCGTACTGCGTCACGGTGTCCAGGCCGCCCTCGATGACGTACGCCGCGTAGTCACCATGGATCACCTCACCGCTGAACCACACGCCGGGGTGGCGGGCCCTGACCCGGTCCGTGACGGTACGCCAGAAGGGCCGCGGAACCGCGTAGGCGGCATCCAGCCGCCAGCCGGCGATGCCGCGGTCGAGCCAGTGGTCGAGGACCTCGACGACATGGTCGGCGACCGCGGGGGACGCGTGGTTCAGGGCGACGAGGTGACGGTGGCCCTCGAAAGTCCGGAAGTCGTCACCCTCGGGGACGAACCAGTCCGCGTACGGGGAGGCGGTGCCGCGCCTCGCCACATCGGCGAAGGGGGCGAAGGACCTGCCGACATGGTTGAAGACGCCGTCGAGCAGGACGCGGACCCCTCGCGACGCGGCACGGTCGACCAGTTCGAGCAGGTCTTCCTCGGTGCCCAGGCGGGGATCGACGCGGAAGTAGTCGGTCGTGTCGTAGCCGTGGGTCTCGGCGGCGAAGACCGGCCCCAGCGCGAGGCCGTTGCAGCCGAGCCCGACCAGATGGTCCAGCCAGTCGACGAGGACCGGCAGGCGGTGCCGCGCGGGTGCACCGGCGGGCAAGGCGGTCGGCTCCGCGCCAAGGAAGCTCAAGGGGTGGACGTGCCACCAGATGGCGTGGTCGGGCCAGGACACGGGAGCCTCCGTCAGTGGGGTCGGGTCGTGGAGCCGGGCGCGGTGGTCGAGGAGTCGGCAAGGCGGTTCATCAGGCGGGCGGCGAGCAGCAGTACCTGACGCTCCGTCTCGGTGAGGTCGACGAGGGCGATGTCGAGCCATGCGTCGCGCTGCGCCATGTCACGGGCGAGGGCCTCACGGCCCGCTTCGGTCAGTTGCACCACGCGCTGTCGCCCGTCGTGCGTGTCGCGCGTCCGGCTGATCAGGCCCTCTTGTTCCAGGTCGGCGAAGACCCGCGTCAGGGACTGCGGCTGCTGGTGGTCGGCGGCGGCCAGCGCACCGGCCGGCATGGGGCCGTTGCGCCGCAGGTGGCCGAGGACACTGCTCTTGTTGAGGCTGAGCCCGTCCGCGGGGCGCTCCGCGCTCAGCCTGCGGGCGAGCCGGATGACGCCCTGCCGGATCTCGGCGGACGCCCGGCTGTCGCGCCGCCCGGACTCAGATCGTTCCGCGTCCTCGTGCTCTGTTCGCTCTCCCATCACATTGCTAAGGTATCACTTACGATACGGCCGGGGGGTGATTCTCCAGATGGCTTGTTCCAGGGGTTTTCTTGGCGGTGGTTCTACGTGTTGCGTAGCTTTTTGAGGTCGACGCGTCGTGCGCTGCACTTCGATCCACGAGGGATGTACCTGCGTACGACGGTCGTGACCATGGCCACCGTGCTGGGCACCTACGGCTGGGCGCTGCTCGTCGAGCACGAGGCGGGACTGCACGTGGACAGCGTGGTGCAGGCGGTGGTGATCGCCTCGGCGCTCGGTCGCGCGCAACGCCTCTTCGACCGGACCGATCGGCTGCTGGCCTGCGTCGTACTGCCCTGCGCGGCGGCGGCGGGCACGGAGCTGAGCACCTTGCTCCAGCGGCACCCCGACGCGGGTGACGCGGCGTTCGTCCTGGGAGTCGCGGCGGCGATCTGGGTGCGCCGGTTCGGAGCGCGCGCCACCCGGGCGGGCACGCTCGTCGTTCTGCCACTGATCGCGGTCCTGGTGGTGCCCGCCGGAACGGTGCCGGTGAGCGGGCACGAGCACACGGCCTGGGCGGCCGTGACGGCGCTGGCGGCGGTCGCCTGGGGAACCGTGGTGACGTGGACGGCGCAGCACACTGGTCTCGTACCGCGACCACCCTCCGCGAAGGTGACCGCGGCACCCCGCGCCACGCGCCGGCGGCTGCCCGCCAGTACCCGGATGGCTCTGCAGATGGCTGCGGCGTTGACCGCCGCGTTCGCGATCGGCCGGAATGTGTGGCCGGACCACTGGGCGTGGGTGGTGCTCACGGCGTTCCTGGTGTGCAGCGGTGCGCGCAGCCGCGGCGACGTCCTGGTCAAGGGGGCCTGGCGCACGCTCGGCGCGGCGGCCGGCACGGTGGTGGCCACCGCTGTCTCCGGACAGTTCGGACCGCGGTCGGACACCGCGGTCGTCGTGATCTTCGTTGTGCTGGCGGTGGCCACATGGCTGCGCGAACTCAGCTACGCCTACTGGGCGGCCTGCGTGACGGCCGTACTCTCGCTGCTCTACGACTGGTTCGGGCAGAGCCCCGGAGACCTTCTGCACACCCGGTTGGCGGGAATCGCGGTCGGCGCGGTTCTCGGCGTGGCGGCTTCCTGGCTGGTTCTGCCCATTCGTACCGAGACGGTGATACGGGCCCGTACCGCGGCGGCACTGTCCGGTCTGGGCGAGTTGATGGAGGCCGACTGGCGCGACGGCACGGCCGTACGCATGGCGCAGGCTCGATTCGCCTACCGCGTCGAGCAGTTGGGAGTCGTGACGGCTCCGTTGCGGTTCCTGGCCGCTGTGCCCACGCCCCGGGTACTGTCCGCTCGGCGGCACCCGGACCACTTCACGCTCGGGTCCGTGATGGCACTGCGGCGCTGCGGGGATCCCGTCGACGACCTCGCGGGCGCCGTCGGGGCGGCACCGGACGCGCTCACCGCCGACCCGACCGTGCTGCAGCGGCGTACTCAGGTCGCGGCGCACGCACTCACCGTGCGCCGGGCGATCGGCCGCCGCCCGACCCCGCCCCCCGCAACGGGAGCGGCGCCGTCGGAACAGGTGCGAACCCCTGGAACAGCGGCACCTCCGATTGGATCGGCCCTCGCCGCCCTCGACGCGATCGACACCCAACTCGGCGCGCTCGGCGCGTTGTTCGGCCTGTCCGCCGCGCCCACAGCCGGCACGACCACAGCCGCAGCCAACTGACCGGACAGGGACGGCGATCTCAGCGCAGGACAGCTCCGCACCGTCCGGGTTGACGGCCGACGGTCGGGGCGGGCCGGGCGAGATGGGCGATGCACGCCTGGGCACCCGAGCAGGCCAGGGGCCGTTTCCAACCATTATTTAACTCTCATATACCTTTCCCGTGCATCGCATACATGCATGATGCACGGATGAAGTGAGAGGGCAAGGCATTGAGACGTCGTGGGTGGGGTGCGGCCGTTCTGGTGGTCGCAGCGACCTCCGGAACGTTGGTCGTCCAGGGGGGACGCCCTACGGCTCTCTCGTTTCCCGCCGCGTCGAACGCGCGAAGACCCCCGGGGCCCGGGTCTCAGCCCGTGCGCGATGCGAAGATCCGCTCGATGGCCCCCTGCGGGTATGCGATCTCCCGGCTCTCGTGCCGGAGCCTTTCGTGGAAGTCCGTCACGACTGCCGCGAGAGGAGCGTGACGAGCAAGGACCGCCGTGGCCTCCGGCGGGCCCGCGGGAGGCCGTGCCCCTTCGGCACACGCGCGGATCAGCGCCACCCGTTCCGCCCGCCCGTGGCCGTACAGGCCGGTGATCAGCCAGTTCACCAAGTAACTGAGCGTGTACGCGCGATCGTATGTTCTATGCCGCTCGAGGAACTCGGCCTCGGCGGCGGACAGGTCGAAGCGGGACGACAGAGCCAGGCCGTAGTCGGCGAGGTAGAGGCGTCGGCCGTCGGTGAGGATGTTCTCGAAGTGGGCGTCGAAGTGCAGGAGGCCGCGGTCGTTCATGAACGACGTAACGGCCGCCAGTTCCCGCTCCACCAGGGCGCAGGCCCGGTCCACGGCCTCCTCGCCGGCCCGTACCTGCTCGTTGAGCCAGTCGTGCAGCGTCCGAGGGATGTACTCGAGGAACAGCACGAGGCTCGCCGGGGACTCTCCGAGGGCCTCGATACGACGACGTATTTCCGGCCCACCTCCCCAATAGGCCACGGCCTGATCCACGTCGGCAAGCTCGTCCGGAAGAGCCGGTGCCGTGTCCGGCAGCACCCGCCAGTGGTACATCAGCGGAAATCCCTGATGCTGCCCCGCGAGCACCCAGTTGGTGGTCATGGTGTGGACGGCCACTTCCCGCCACGCCCCGAACCCCGGCCCACCTATGCCGTACTGGCAGAAGAGCGGTAGTCCGAACACGTTCGCCGTGGACCGCGTGTGGTCGGGCCGCAGCTCGACCTCGGTGAGGGGGACCCGCTTGACGAACACCGGCGTACCGTCGACTTCCAGGAGCGCGGACCGCCCGCCGATACCGGAGCCGAGCGGTGCGGCGGCGTCCACGAGTTCGCTGAGCACTCGATCACTGTGCAGGGCCAGAGAGGTGGAAACGACGCTGTACGCGGCCGGCCGAGCACCAGGCAGCGTTCCCGCGCCCTCGCCCAAGTCCCGCATCCGAATGCCTGCCTCGTCTCTCGTCGCGGACCACGAGCTTCCAGGAGGCAACAGTCGATGCCGAAGGGCGGGTCCTGACCGGACTGTATGTGACGCATGCGGCCTGCGCGGGTGGAGAAGCGGCGCTGAGTGCAAGGCGGGTTCGATCGCCCCGCCGGGCTCACCCACCAGGTCGTGTTCCGTCGTTGTGTGTCATGCCAAGAGGTCAATGTCGTGCGCGAGGACGACTTCGTCTGCGTGTTCCGCGATCAAGCCCCGCCGTCCCTCTGGAACATTGATCGACAACGGTGCCAGGTCGTCACCGCGACCGATGAGTTTCGTCGCTCCCGATGGTCTGTACGGCTTGAGGGTGAAACGGACGGAGGCGAGGATGAGCGTGTTTGTCTTGGTTCCCGGGGCCGGGGGTTCGGCCTGGTACTGGCATCGTGTGGTGTCGGAGTTGCGCGCGAGGCGGCACGAGGTGGTCTCGGTCGATCTGCCCGGCGCCGACGAGTCCTCGGGGCTGCCCGAATACACCGACACGGTGGTTGCGGCGATCGACGGTCACGACGATGTCGTGCTGGTGGCCCAGTCGATGGGCGGCTTCACGGCACCGATGGTCTGCGCCCACGTTCCCGTCGGGCTGCTGGTGCTCGTCAACGCGATGGTGCCGCTGCCGGGCGAGACACCCGGGCAGTGGTGGGGCAACACCGGATCGGAGGCGGCCCGCCTCGCCGCGGCCGAAGCGGGCGGATACGGCGCCGAATTCGACCTGGACACCTACTTCCTGCACGACGTACCGGCCGAGGTCGCCGCCGCCGGAGCGGAGCATGAGCGGCCCGAGGCCGACATCGCCTTCAACCAGCCCTGCGACATCAAACGATGGCCCGACGTGACCACGCGTGTGCTCGCAGGCGCCGAAGACCGGTTCTTCCCGCTGGAGTTCCAGCGCCGAGTGGCCCACGACCGCCTCGGGATCGAGGCCGAGACCGTTCCGGGCGGACACCTGGCCGCACTGTCACACCCGGCCCCGCTCGTCGACCGCCTGGTCGATCGGCTGCCGTGAGTCGCCCCTTGACACCTACCCGGTGGCTCTACGACGGCGTCCACGACCCGGTGGTGATGGCGCAGTTGTGCGCGCTCATGCGCGGGGAGACAGTGCCGCCGCTTCAGAGCAGGAGCGACGCTCCTGACCCGACCGTCACCGTGCACGGTACTGGCCCCGGCGACGCGCTTGACGTTCAGGTCAACCGCGTCCTGCGGCCGGAGGAGGTCGCACAGAGTTCGCCCGGACGCCTCGTCGCCGGGTGGGCCTGGCCGAACGGAACGGGCGCTCGGGGAGCACTCGCGACCGCCGCGCCGCGGCAAGACGCCGCGCGGATGCGGTAGGTGTGGTCATGGTCGGCGGTGCAGGCGCTCCTCGCGCGGCGGATCGTATCCCTCGGGCACGAAGCTCGTTGAAGTGGTCATCGCGCAAACGCCCCCGACGGATGCGCGGCACGTGAGGGCCCGAATCCCTGCCCGGTCTCGGGCCCTCACCCCAATCCATCGCCCTCCGGGCGAGGCGTCCCCCGGTGAACCGGGAAAGGGGGCGCGCAGCCGGCCCGTGCCATGATCCGCACTCATGAAGACGTCGATCCCATCGCTGGTCCGGGCCGCAGCCCGAAACAACGCCGAGTGGTGCGCGGCAATGAGCCGATCGCACGGTGTGGCAAGCGAGTTCGGGGAGCAGGCATGGGCCGCCCCGGCCCGAACCCCGCTGTACTACCCGGACTCGGTGACACTGATACCTGGTGCCGACCCGGCCGCACTGGTGAGCCGGATCGACACCGCCGTGCCTGGCGCCTCCGTCAAGGACAGTTTCGCCGATCTGGACCTGACGGAGGCCGGCTTCCAGGTTCTGTTCGACGCTCAGTGGGTCCACCGCCCGGCGAACAAGGCCGTCGGCCCTTCGGGTCTTTCCTGGGACGTGGCAGGTGACACGGACGCGCTGCGCGACTGGGCGCTGGCCTGGGACGAGGGGAATGGCAACGCGGATCTGTTCCGGCCCGAACTGCTCGACGATCCAGCCGACTTCGTACTCGCCGGGCACTCCGCCGACGGTCGGGTGATCGCCGGAGCGGTGGCGAGCCGCAGCGACCAGGTGGTCGGAATCTCCAACGTCTTCGCACTCGACGGTGGGCCCGACACGGCCTGGCCGTTCGTCTTGGACGCGGTCCACTCGCTGTTTCCCACCCTGCCGGTGGTCGGTTACGAGCACGGCGACGACCTGGCGGCCGCCGTGCGCCACGGCTTCGAGCCGGTCGGCCCCCTGCGGATCTGGACCCACGTGGGGCAGGACTGACCCAGGCGCGTCGGTTCAGCCTTCTGGTCGGAGCCGGTCGGCTGCTCGCGCGACATCAAAGGGGGCAGGTCGCGGTGGCGGTCGCGGTCGCGGTGGCGGAAGGTGCGGTCCGTTCCCCCAACTTGGGGTGTGAACCCGCCGACGGGACCCGGTTGGCCTGTGTGCGTGGGGCTTGGTCGGCCGGGTCCCGGCCGCGAGGGCTTTCGTGCGGCAGTACGTCACTCACGGCGCGGCACGTCTTGGGCGCCCTGCGCGCCGGGCTCCAGCGCCTTGTGTGGGATGCGAGTGCCCCGGCGTGCGGACCGCGTCCGTGCCGGGGCACTGGTGATCAGTTCAGTTTGCGGCACAGCAGGGCCGCCGGGCCCTGGCCGGCGCCCAGGCGGGTCGTGAAGGCGATCCCGTCGGCGTACTCGTCATCGGCGCACTGGCCTTTGTAGTCGCCGTTCGCGAAGTCGCCGCCGGCCGCGTCAGCGGGCCGGTTGTCGGAACGGTCGAACCACACGGTTCGCCCGGCACCCGCCAGCGAGGAGGCGGCAGGAACGCACAGGCCCGCCGACGTCCGGCCGCCTCGGCGGCTGTAGCCGATGAGGAAGCTCCCCGCGGGACACTGCAACTTGGTGTATCCGGAGGCCCAGTCGCCGCCCGCGGGAACGTAGCGCTCGTCGGTGACGACGGTCTGGGTGTTGTCCGTGGAACGAAGGTCGCCGGTGGAGACGTCGGTGCACAGCGCACGGACGCCGCTGTGGCCGAGACCGATCAGCCGCTGGCCGTCGGGGCAAGTGGCCTTGGACGCACCCGAATTCCAGTCACCGCCGGCCCGCACCCGGAGCGACTGCACGTAGTCGCCGTGATCGGTGGCGAGCACGTGCCAGCCGGGGACCGCGGCGACCGACCCGGTGCGCGTAGGGGCGGTCATGAGCCGGTTCCACGCGGTCCCGCGCCAGTCGGACTGGTCGAGGATGCCGTACCGGTTGCCCGAGGTGTCGTAGCGCAGCAGGGACCAGTCGTCGTGGCCCTCCCAGCCGACGAGCGGCCAGTAGGCGAAGTCGACGTCGTGGTCGGCGAAGTAGTCGGTGATGTTGCCGAACCAGGTACGGGCGGCCGTGTTCGTCTCGCCGGCTCCAATGCCGAACTCGCTGATCCAAACTGGCGCGGTGAAGTGCTGGTTCTCCTCCGAGGAGACGAAGAAGGCCTGGTCGTTGAGGACTTGGTAGAGCTGGTCGCGCATGAGGTCCTGGTAGCGGGCGTCGTGGGTTTCGCCGACCCCGGTGGCGCCGCTGTGGTTGGGGCCGGTGTATCCGTAGAAGTGGGCGGAGTACACCAGTTTGTGGGCGGCGACGAGGGTGTGCGAGAGCATCCGCGCCGGGGTGAGGGTGGGGCGGCCGTGCGGCAGCCCATCGACCGGCAGACCGGTCCAGTTGATCCCCTCGATGACGATGAGGAGGTTGGGATTGGCCTCGGAGAGGATGCGGTCCCCGGCGAGCTGGGCGGCCGCGTACCAGTCGTGGGCGTCACCCAGGCCCCAGTTGGGGTCGTCCAGTACGTCACGGCGTACCTCGTTGTAGAGGTCGGCGCCCACCACCCGTGGATCACCGGCGTAACGGCGGGCCATGAAGACCCAGTCGTCCGCCCACTGCTGAGTCGACTGACCGCTGTTCCAGCGTTCGTTGCCGTCGACGCCGCAGCACCATCGCGAGGTGTTGGTGTGGTTGTTGAGTATGACCGCGAACCCGTCCTGGGTGAGGGCTGCGACCACGGCGTCGTAGACCTGCAGGGGTGTCCTGCCGCGCAGCCCCGGATTGGCCGTGACGGCGACGTCCGGGACCGGCGTCGTCGTATGGATCATCGCGTTGGAGAAGGGCAGCCGGATGCTGTTGATACCCAACCGGTGGAAGTCGCCGAGCAGTTGGGGCAGGGACGCGCGGTCCAGGCCGAGGGGGATGCCGTAGGAGTCCTGGCCGGCGTGGTGGTTGGCCGGGTCGTCGATGCTGCCGCTGCCCGTCCAGGAGCCCTGCGCGCCGTCCCAGTTGGCCGACTTCAGCCGGAAACGGCTTCCGTTGGCGTCCACGATGTACCGCCCGCGAGTGGACAACGGCGGTTGCCACGTCTCGGTCGCCGGAGCGGCGGCGGAAACTGTCTGCGCGCTGCCCACAGGATCCGCGGTGGCGGCGACCGCCCCGGGAGCGGTGGCCAGCAGCAGGAGGGCCGCAGTCGCTAATGTCAGGTACTTGCCAAATCTGAGGGTGGGCATCGGACCTCTGTGAGTTGGGTGCTGGTACGCGGACGTGAGTATCTGCCGGTCGCCGCTCAAGTAACAGTGCGGGCCGGCGTGTTCCGGCGCGACGGGCGAGTCGGCTCTTGTTCGGGCGGCGGCGGCCGGTCTGCGGAAGCCCGGACGCCGCCTCGACGGACGGGTCGCGCTGCCGTGCTCTGAACGAGGCGTTGATGGACAAGGCGCTCATGACCGGAAGTCGGCTGCGCCACCGGCGTTTCGTCCTTCCCGCTGACCACAGGTATGCACCTGAGCCTAGCGGGAAGGCCGATCCCGGGCGAAGGTTCCGGTCAGGCGTGACACTCGGCACGCGAAGGCATGTCCGCCGGTGGTCGGTACGTGGTGCGAAAGGCGTGTCCGGCCCCGGTCGGTACGTCAACGCGTCCGGGGGGCGCCCTTCGCGGCCACTTCACCGCCGCGCGGAACCGCCACCACAGTTTGCGTACCTCAGGGGTCTCGGTGGAGTAGGTGACCGGCGCCTTGGACTCGAGGTCGGGACCGCGTCCCAGGGACTTGCCCTCGGGCGGGTATTTCTCGTGAGGAGTCTGCGCCATTCGCCCTCCTACGATGGTTACGCGCCGCAGTTCATGCGCAAGCCGTTACTGGACCGGCCGTCGGATGGGAACCGAGGCGGGTCAGAACCACCATGCCAGGCCAGTAGACCGCATGGGACCCTGCGGCCCTGACCCGGTCGGACGCATGCGGCGGCTCTCGTTGCCAGGGAACCTCAGCGGTTCAACTCGGTCTCGATGCCGTCGAGCAGAAAGGTCAGACTGATTTCGAACTGCTCGTCCATGTCGGGCCCGGTCGGTGCCCTCATCCACCGGGCGAGCAGCTCATGGCCTCCTTGTTCCGCGAGCCCTTGGGCCGCGGTGACGGCCTCGATGAGCCACTGGGGGGTGTCGAGGCCGAGCCGACGCCGCATCGCGTGCTCCTCGGCCACCTGTTGCGCGCTGCCCAGGACATGGCGGTCGAGGAGTGCCGCGTAGGCGACGGCCCGGCCGAGGTCCGCACCCTGCTCCAGGAGGACGCCGAGCTGGAACTCGGTCCGCCGCATCGCGCATGGACCCAACGGAGGCAGGGTCGGGGCGAGTTGGGCATACCAGAGGTGCCGTTTGGCCATCGCCCAGGCCGTACGGGAGGCCGACCCTGCTGCCCGTATCGTCCTCGGCGGCTGCGGTTACGACGTGCTGTCCAGTCCTCGGGGCAGCCCCGCCAGGGAGTTCTTCGGCCATGTGGTGGACCGGGCCCGCGACGACTACGACCTGTTCTGCGTGAACCTGTACGGCGACCCGCAAGACATCCCGGCGTACGTCGACGACGCCCGCGCCTTGATGCGCGCGCACGGCTACGAGCGGCCCGTGGTGGCGGGCGAGTACAACGGCCCTACATTGTTCGAGTTCCCCGAGGCGCAGGCGGCGTTCCAGCAGGAGATGACCGCGGTCTTCACCGCCCCGGACCCGGGTCCGGAGGCGGAGCCGCCGGACCGCCGCACCATGCGCGCGTTGTACGACCGCTCGGCCGAACTCCCGGACACCCTGCGGATGTTCATGGAGGACTGCCCGCCGGGACTGAGCGCGCGGCGGGACCGGATCAACTGCCGGCAGATCGTGACGCGCAACGTCCTCGCCCTGGCCGCCGGTATCCGCCGCACGGTGTGCTGGAACCTCGCCCCGGAGATCCCCGGTTACCGCGATCGGCTCAACCTGATGGGATTCCTCTTCGGCAAGCTGGCGCTGCTCGACTACGACGGAACCGAGCTGGCCGTCCGCCACCCATCGGCGGACACGTTCGTGCTCCTGGCCGCGCAACTCGAAGGTGCCGATCAGGTCCGCCGGGTCGCCGTCGAGCACCGTCCCGACCTGTACGTCTTCGAGGTGGAGCGGCACGGGCGCGGCGCCCTGGAGGTCATCTGGACCGCCGGTGACGTGTTCGCCGGCGAGGAAGAGGCCGCGACGCGCATCGAGCGCCCGTGGCCTCACGCGGAGGCGCACGTCGTCGACGCCTTCGGCACACCCGTGCCGGTGGAACGCGATGGCGGAGTTGTCGGCCTGCCGGTCTCGGTGACACCGGTGTTCCTGTCCGCCGAGCCGACACCCGGGCGGGCCACGGCGTGACGGGACGGTCGGTGCGGATGCGCCGAGGGCAGGCCGGCCGTGATCCATCGGGTGGTGACTGATGGATCACGGCCGGCCGCCGCGCCGACGAGGCCGCCTCTGACTGCGGGACCCGGCATCACGGGCTCGCACTCCGGACCGGGGATGAAACGGCCCGGACGAACACTCTCGGCCAGGCACCTGATCAGTTGGTCAGCCGGTCATCCGGTCAACCGACACACCAGTCAGCGGACTCGGATGAACAGCACGTCGTATCCGCTGTTCGTACCGCGGGTCTTGACGTAGACGCCGTCCGAACCGCCATTGGGGTTGCCCGTGTTGCCTTCGACGGTGGTGAAGCTGGAGCCGCCGCTCACCGTTCTCACGATGCCTATGTGTTCATGCCCGCCGGTGTAGTCGTTGCCGCCGTTCCAGTCGAAGGCCACGATGTCGCCCGGCTGCGGGTTCGTCGTCACCGACAGATGGTAGTTACCGGCCCGAGCCTGCTTGACCCAGCCCGAGACGTAGGTGTTGCGGTACGAGGAGGCTCCGGTCTGCTTGGCCACCCAGCTCACGAAGGTCGCGCACCAGGCGTAGTTGCTGGTGGACAGCGACAAGCCCACGGCCGACCCGTAGCTGTTCGCCCGAGCGCTGCCCTCGACCGTGCCGACCTCGGCCGCGGCCACATCGAGGATCTTGCTGTACCCGCCGCCGGGCGGGGGCGACGACGGCGGGGTGACCGCGCCGTACAGAGCGGCCTTGGTGTTCGGGCCCACCTGGCCGTCGACCGACAGGCCCTTCTCGGCCTGGAAGTCCCGCACCGCGCTGTCGGTCATCGGCCCGAAGTCGCCGTCGACGGCGAGATCGGCGCCGTGGTGGTTGAGCAGGCTCTGCAACTCGGTGACGCAGCCGCTCTTCTGGCCCTTCACGATGTTGCTCGGGCACGAGCCGGAGTTCAGGTTGATCGGCGCCGGTGCGCCACTGCCGCCGCCCGTGCTGATGTTCGCGTACAGGGCGGTCTTGGTGTTCGGGCCGACCTCGCCATCGACGGAAAGGCCCGCCGCGGACTGGAACGACTTCACGGCAGTCAGGGTCAGGGGCCCGAACTGGCCGTCCACATCAAGATGTTGGCCCTTGCCGTTGAGCAGGGCCTGCAGCGTCGCGACGCAACCGCCGCTCTGTCCCTCCACGATGTTCGACGGGCAGGACGCCGATCGCAGGTCCAAAGCCGTCGACGGCGATTCGTCGGTGTTGTAGAGCTCCCGCTTGGTGTTCGTGCCGACCTGACCGTCGACCGACAGGCCGTTCGCGGACTGGAAACTTCGGACCGCGCTGTCCGTCGCCGGTCCGAAATCGCCGTCCACGTCGATCGCGTAGCCGAAGTGGCGGAGCAGGCGCTGCAGTTCGGTGACACAGCCGCCCTTGTTGCCCTGGACGACGTTCGCCGGGCACGACGACGACATGAGATTGATCGGTGCGGGCGCCGAGCCCCCGGTCGCGTACAGCTTGCTCTTGGTCTGGGGGCCCACCTGCCCGTCCACGGCGATCGCGACGGAGGACTGGTACTCGCGCACCGCGTAGAGCGTGTTCGCCCCGAAGTTGCCGTCCACCACCAGACCGGCGCCGTGGGCGTTGAGCAGGTTCTGCAACTCCGTGACGCAGCCGCTCACCTGGCCCTGCAGGATCACGCCGGGACAGGACGAGGAGGTCAGCTTGATCGCCGCGGGCGCCGCCGACGCCGGATTGGCACCGAGCAGGGTGCCGGCCGAGAGAAGCGCCGTCGTGGCGGCGAAAACCCCGATGCGGACCCTCCACCCCGGTCTCGCGGTCATGATGCCCCGCTCCCGGATGCGCGCTTTGTCGGCGTGAACGCGAAATGAACTCTTTCTCATGACTGCGAAACATCTCCTTCGATGGATCTGCGGATTACCGTCGGACTGGTTGGCCGACCGAAACCGCACAGTGCTGGGATTTGTCGCTCATGGAAGGTGTCGCCCGCCCGGCACACGGCTGCCTCAGGCCTGGATCCGGTAAATGGAGGAGAAATTGGCATTTTGGCCGAGTCGGCGCATTTGCGAACCAACGGCCTTACACAGCAACGTAGTTGAGGCCGTCGAAGGGTCATGATCGGGCTGTCATTCCGCGCACGACGGTGACAGTTCACGCCCGTGCGCACAATGTCGCGCCACACAACTGGCTGGATTTAATCGCCAGTGACGGCCGATAAAAACACATGCGTGACAGCCTTTGAGAATTTGCTCTATTTCAGCGGTCTGTCTCATTGAGCCGTTTCCAACCTCATTTTGTGCGGGCCGAGCGGGCGGTGAAGATCGCCTGGCCGAGGTCGGCAATGCGTGCGGTGCCGCGGCGGAGATCGCGGAGGATTCGTAGCGGATATTGCGGATGATTCATGGCGCTTTGAGGGCAGCCATGACATGGCGTGCTCGCCTTTGGCCCTCGTCGTGCGTGGGTGGCGTCGACGGCCCTCGGGCCCAGCACCGTTGCCCAGGGCCGGAGTCGGACCATGGGGACGTGTTCTCCGCCTGGTCAGGCGTCCCGGCTCAGATCCCAGGCGAAGGACCGGGTGTCCCACGTCGTGGGCGAACACCGGCGCGCCCTGGGGCCAGATGAGGCAGCAGCGGCTCCAGCAGCCGGGCGTACCCGGACTTGCGCGGGCCCGGCTCGTCGACGTCGACGAGCAACAGGTCCCAGCGCTCCTGCCGGCCCGGGTCGACGAGGATGTTCTCCCAAGCGGCCTTGTCGCGCCACTGTATGTAGCCGCTGCCAGGGTTGCCGTCGTGGCTCAGGTGCGCGTCGATTGACACGGTCAGGTCCGCTCGTCCGTCAACTCCCGCAGGCCGCAAGCCTTGAGGAGGCAGCCGTCCGCCCCTGCCTCAAGGACGAGTACCTGGTCCCCTAACGGCGGCGACATGAACGAGCCCGGTCGGCCCGACCCGAAGCGCTGCACCAGCCGTCGTCGCCCGTTGGCGTGGGCCTCCACTACTGGGGCGGCGTCCGCCCGGGAGAAGGGAAGGGGGCGGCAAGCGTGGTGACGAGGCGAGCCGCGCCGGTCATGGGTTCGCCGGAGCCTTGTGTGTGCGGATGTGCGCAGAGCTCAGCTCGCCCTGTGCGCGACAGCCGTGGCGTCGTGGGTGCGTTCGTGCTCCACTCGGGCCGTTTCCAGGAGGTGCAGCCAGGAGGTGACCGTCGGACGGCGGCGCAGCAGGGCCCGGCGCTCGCGCTCGGTCATACCTCCCCAAACGCCGTGCTCGATGCGATGGTCCAGCGCATAGGCGAGGCACTCGGTGAGCACGGGGCAGCCGATGCACAGTATTTTGGCCCGGTTCTGCGCGGCGCCCTCGACGAACAGGTCGTCAGGATCGGCCGTGCGGCACAATCCTCGGTCGCTCCAGTCGGTGCTCGTCATCTCGTGATGCCGTCCTCTCCCCTGGCCCCCGCCTGCGAGTTACCCACCTGCCCTGGGCAACAGGCATATGACACTACGCCTTTCGGGGACCGTCACTCTATCTGCCGTACGGACCACACCTTCGAGTGAGCGCCGCTTGCCTCCCGCACCCAGCAGCGCTATGGAGGTACCTCAACGGTCTACGGTCCGGTTCAGGACCTCCGGAGAGCGATGCAGCCGTCCTCGCACCCTTCCCCTCGCGCGAAAGTAGGAGCCATGTCCCGGAACAAGCAGACCGTCGAGACCTATCTGGACGGCTTCCGCAAGAACGATCACGCACAGATCCTGAGTTGCCTGACCGATGACATCGAGTGGACGGTCTTCGGCGGCTTCCATCTGACCGGAAAGGAGGCGTACGACGCCGCCATCGAGGGCCCCGGCTTCGTCTCGCCTCCCCAGCTGGAGGTGGTACGCATGGTCGAGGAGGACGACGTGGTCATGGCCGAACTCACCGGAACGGTGATGCGTGACACGGGAGAGGTGATGCGCATGTCGATGGCCGAGGTGTTCCGCATGCGCGACGGGAAGATCTGCGAACGCCGCGCGTGGGTGATCGAGCTCAAGCAGAACGACTACCTCTGAGGTCGTCGGGGGCGGCCTGCCGAGCCCTCTGTGCCTGCGCGCGGGCCGCTGCCTCCGCTCACGGCGTGGCCCGGTCCGCGAGCACCGTTTCACGGAACGCGGCCACCACCGGCCGCAGATCAACCCGGTGCCAGGCGGCCCACAACTGAACGGACCCTTCGTACCAGGGCAGTTCGCGTACCGCGACGCCTTCGGAGGTGCCGCGCAGCATGCTCTTCTGGATGAGCGCGAGACCCAGACCGGACGCGACCAGACCCAGCGCGGTGAGGGGGTCGGCCGCGTCGAGACGGATGTCCGGCGTGAAGCCGGAGGCGACACAGGACGCGACGAACGTGTCACGCCACACCGGATCCTGGGCGTCGCCCACCGCGATCCACGGCTGCCCGTCGAGTACCTCGGGCGTCAACTCCTCCGTCAGGGCGAGGGGATGCTTTTCGGGCAGCGCGAGCAACAGCGGGTCCCGCAGCAATGACGCCGCGTCCAGGTCCGGGTCGTCCTCGGGCGGCGGCGTGCGCACCAACGCGATGTCCAGGCTGCGCTGGCGCAGGCCCTCGAACTGCTCGGCCGACTCCTGGTCGTACAGCGCCACGTGGATTCCCGGGCGCTGATCGCGCAGGGTGCGCAGGGCCGAGGGCAGGACACCCGTATGCATGGCATCGGCCACGTATCCGATGCACAGGCCGCCCTCCTCCCCGCGGCCGAGCCGTCGGCCGAGGTTCTCCAGCCGGTCGGCGTGGCGCAGCAGAGCCTGCGCCTCGATCAGGAACACCCGGCCGTCGGAAGTCAGCCGGATGCGTTGCTGACTGCGTTCGAAGAGGGTGAGCCCCAGGTTCTTCTCGAGCTGGGCGATCTGCCGGCTGAGGGGCGACTGGGAGATGTGCAGGCGCTCGGCGGCGCGGCCGACGTGCTCGGCCTCGGCGACGGCGACGAAATAGCGAAGTTGACGCAGGTCAAGCATGTAGGACCTCGGAGGACTCAACTATGTCCAAGCAAGTCTTGGACAGTCTCATGTAGGGATCCTAGCCTCGACCACGCAAGCCCGACGGATCGCGCATTCGGCAATGTATCCGTCCGAACCACCATCACGAGGACTCCTTCATGAGCATCAAGTCCCTCCTGCCCGGCGCACTCGGCTTCGGCACCGCGCCGCTCGGCAACATGTTCCGCGCCATCCCCGACGAGGAGGCCGCGGCCACCGTAGAGGCGGCCTGGGACCAGGGCATCCGCTACTTCGACACCGCTCCCTTCTACGGCGCGGGCCTCTCCGAGATCCGGCTCGGCGACGTCCTGGCACAGCATCCGCGCGAGGAGTTCGTCCTCAGCACGAAGGTCGGCCGCGTCGTCCTCGACGAGATCGAGGACCCGACCGCCCGCGACCTCGGCGAGAAGGTTGGCCTGTTCGAACACGGGCGCCCGAACAAGATGGTCAACGACTACACCGCCGATGCCACCCTGCGCTCGATCGAGGACAGTCTCAAGCGGCTGCGGACCGACCGACTCGACATTGTGTGGGTGCACGACGTCGCGCAGGACTTCTACGGGGACGAGTGGCTGGCCTCCTACGAGAATGCCCGCACGGGCGCCTTCCGAGTGCTGCAGAAGTTGCGCGAGGAAGGGGTGATCAAGGCCTGGGGCCTTGGCGTCAACCGCGTGGAACCCCTGGAGCTCACCCTGGACCTGGACGAGCCGAAGCCCGACGCGTTCCTCCTCGCGGGCCGCTACACGCTTCTCGACCACGACCGGGCCCTG
This sequence comes from Streptomyces sp. NPDC005784, assembly GCF_042871525.1. Lineage (NCBI taxonomy): Bacteria > Bacillati > Actinomycetota > Actinomycetes > Kitasatosporales > Streptomycetaceae > Streptomyces > Streptomyces sp. NPDC005784. Next base: position 19,924 of record NZ_JBIAIQ010000026.1, on the reverse strand, counting down.
CAGCGGCTGCTGCCGGCCGCCGCCGCGCAGGACGTCGACATCGTGGTCGGCGGCCCGTACAGCTCGGGCATCCTCGCCGGAGGTACCCACTTCGAGTACCAGAAGGCGCCCGCGCACATCGTGGACAAGGTCGAAAGGATCAAGGCGCTCGCCGAGCGGCACGGAGTCGGTATCAAGTCCGCCGCGCTGCAGTTCTCCCTCGCCCATCCGGCGACGGCGGCCGCGATCCCCGGTGCCACCAGGCCCAGTCGCATCGCCGAGGACGTCGCCGCTCTCGGCGAGCGGATCCCGGCCGCGTTCTGGACCGACCTGCGCGACGAGCGGCTGATGGCGCAGGACGCCCCCGTCCCCGCCGCCTGACCCCCGTCCCCGCCGCCCGGCCCTCGTCACCGCCGCCCGGCCCTCGTCACCCCGCACACTCCCAGGAGAATCCCGTGGCCACGACCACCGCATCCATCGACATCGCCGCGTCACCCGACCGCGTCTGGCAGCTCATCGGCGGCTTCCACTCGCTGCCCGACTGGCTCCCCTACATTCCCGCCAGCGAACTCGGCGACGGCGGACGCCGGCGCCGTCTGGTGAACGAGGAGGGCGACGTGATCATCGAGCGGCTCGAAGCCTTCGACAACGAGGCCCGAACCTACAGCTACTCGATCCTGCAGGCCCCGTTCCCCGTCACCGGATACCGCTCCACGCTCAGCGTGCACGAGACGCCCCGCCAGGACACGGCCCGCGTGGAATGGTCCGGCACCTTCACGCCCGACGGCATCAGCGACGACGACGCCATCACCCTGTTCCACGGCATCTACACACAGGGCCTGACCGCGCTGATCCACACCCTCACCCCGCCCCCCGCCTCGGTCTAGATCCGGGCAGCGCCCACGCGCATCCGTCCGCCCGCCGTTTCGGCGCCGGAGTCAGCCCGCGCGCAGTGTCGCCGCCGCCTTGTAGGTGCGCAGTACCGGCGCCGTCTCGATCCTCGTGACGGCGTCCCAGGCCACCCGCCGCGTCAGGTAGTGGTGCAGCGCCTCCGCGTCACGGCACAGCGCGTGGGCGACGAGGTTCGTCGGGCCGGTCGTCGCCGCGACCACCGCGAGTTCGTCGTGACGGGCCAGCGCCGTCGCCACCGTATCCAGGTGTGCGGGGGCCACCTGCATCCACAGCAGCGCGGACACCGTCACGCCCAGCAGCCCCGGATCGATGTCGATGTCGAAGAACAGCGCGCCGCGTGCCCGCAGTTCGGCCAGTCGACGGGCGGCGGTGGACGCGCTGGTGCCGGTGACGGTGGCCAGTTCCGCGTAGCTGAGGCGCGCGTCCTCGCGCAGCGCGGACAGCAGCAGGCGGTCCGCGTCCGTGAGGAGGTGGGCGGGGTCGTCGGAGGCTGCCAGGTCAGTGGGGTTCGCGGTGTTCGGCGCGCTCGTCGTGCCGGTCTCGGCGCGCAGCCGCGCCTCCTGGTCCGCGTCCAGGGCGTCGACCCGGCCGCGCCACGCCGTCGGCCCACCCAGATAGGTGTGCAGCAGGTAGTGCGCCGACACGGCTGTGATCCCGGCGGTGCGGGGGATGTCGCGCAGCAGCAACGCGTGCGCGTCCGGACCCGCGGGCGCGGTGTGGATGATCGCGACGATCTCCGTGCCTCCGGAGGTCAGTCGTACCCAGGAGGTGTCGGGGCGCCGGGCGAGCGCCAGCGCGATGTCGTGCGCGCTCCGCGTCGCGGCGGTCAGCCGTACGAACCACTGGTGCGTGCCGGAGCTGCGGGGCTTGGGCAGAGCGACCACGCGCAGCCCCGCCTGCGCGTACAGCCGGCGGTAGCGGCGGACCACTGTCTGCGTCGAGGAACCGAGGATGTCGGCGACGAGGGTGAACGGCGCCCGCGCGTCCACATGCAGGGCGTGGATCAAACCCCGGTCCAGCTCATCCAGTACGAGCACACTCACCAAATTAGCCGACCACGATGGAAGTAATCACCGATGGCCGTTGAAAAAATGGAAGTGCGTGGAGGGTGGGCGGCACGGTGGTCACCGGCCGACTGCCGTGCGGCGGCTGTCTCGTCCACGGCCCGGTCACCACCGACGCACCCGTGCAGTTCCCGGGGGGAGACCCATGTCCCGCACCACGAAACACGCCGTCGGCCCCGGCCGGCCCACCGTCGCCCCACCGTCCTCCGGCCGCCGTGGGCTCGCTCTGGCCGCGGTGCTGACCGCCGAGGCGATGAACCTCCTCGACGCCACGATCGTCCAGGTCGCCGGCCCGGTCATCCACACCGACCTCGGCGGGGCACGGGGCACGATCCCGTGGTTCAGCGCCGCCTATACCCTCGCGTTCGCCCTCGGCCTGCTGACCGGCGCCCGGCTCGGCGACATCGCCGGCCGCAGGCGGGTCTTCCGCGTCGGCGTCGTCGTGTTCGCCGCCACCTCCCTGGCCTGCGCGCTCGCTCCGGGCGCCGCGACACTGATCGCGCTGCGTGCTGTGCAGGGTGCGGCGGCGGCCGCGATCATTCCGCAGACCTTCGGACTGATCCGCGCCATGTACGACGGCGACGAACTCACCCGGGCTCTCGGCATGATCGGTCCGGTCATGGGCCTGTCCGCGGTCCTCGGCCCGGTTCTCGGCGGCGTCCTGACCCATGCCGACCTGTTCGGCTCCTCGTGGCGCGCGGTGTTCCTCGTCAACCTCCCGCCGACCGTCGCGGTCCTGGCCGCGTCCCCGTACCTGACCGAGGACCGCGCGCCGACACGGCCTCGCCTCGACCCGGCCGGCACCGTCCTCGCCATGCTCGGCACCGCTCTGGTCGTAGGCCCGCTGGCCTCGGGCAGCCCCGGGCCCGCGAGGTGGGCCGTCGCCGTCGCGGGAGCCGTGGTTCTGGGGGTGTTCGTCGTCCATCAGCGCCGCACCGGCCGTCGCGGCCACGCCCCGCTGATCGAGCCGGCTCTGCTGCGCGGCCGGGCGTTTCCCGCCGCGCTCGCCACGTCGACCCTGTTCTTCGCCGTCATGAACGGCGTCATGATCACCGTCGTCCTGCACCTCGAACTCGGCCTGCACGACGGCCCGCTCACCGCGGGACTCACCCTGCTGCCGTGGTCCGCCGGACTCGCGATCGGCTCCTGGGCGGCCGGCACGCATCTGGTCACGCGGTACGGAACGCGCGTCATGCACACCGGCATCGCGGTCCTCGCGATCGGCCTGGCAGCCGCCGTCCTCGCGTACCGCGGTACGGACAGCGGCAGCTATCCGGCCGCGCTGCCGGCCGCGCTCGCCGTCGCCGGGCTGGGCACGGGCCTGTTCACCCCGCCGTTCTTCAGTACGGCGCTCGGCGGAGTCGGCCCACAGGAGACCGGTTCGGCCGCGGGCCTGCTCAACGCCGTACAGCAACTCGGCGGCACACTCGGTGTCGCGGTCATCGGCGGCATCTATCTGGAGACGGCCGGCGACGCGCGCGGCGCGGCCCAGCACGCGTTGGGGGCCACGGCGGTGATCCTGACCGCGACGGCGGTGGCGGCCATGGTCATGACCGCACGCCCTGCCGCCCGCTGACGGCCAACTGCCGCGGCCCCGCCGCCGACCGACGGCCAACTGCCGCGGCCCCGCCGCCGACCCGCGAACGGCGTGGGCAGCCGGGAGCAGTCACGGACGACCGGCCGGGCCGCCACCACTGCGTGAGAACGGCCCGGCCGGCAACAGCGGCGTGCGAACGAAAAACCCGCGCCCGCAGCCGGCACACGCGTGAGGCACCGGCCCCGCAACCCGCCCAGCCGCGCGGGGCACCGGCCCGCAGCCGGCGCACACGCGCGGGACACCCGCCCACAACCGGCACAACCGCGCTAGGCACCGGCCCGCAGCCGGTGCAGACGCGCGGGGAGCCCGCCCGCAACCGGCAGGCTGCGGGACACCCGCTCCCACCGGCACGGCTGCGGGACTCCCGCCCACTCCGGCATGTCTGCGGGACTCCCGCCCACTCCGGCATGTCTGCGGGTGTCCCGCCCCCACCGGCACGGGCTCATGGCGGCCCGACCGCGACCGGCGCAGGCGCGACACCACCGCCCCGTGGCGGCGCAGGCCGCAGGTCCGTCAGGGCCGTCAGAGCCGTCAGAGCCGTCAAGTCCGTCAGGTCCGTCGGAGCCGCCGGCTCAGGATTCCGCGCGCCTCGGCAGCCGCCAGTTCGGACGTACGAAGTGGCAGGTGTAGCCGTCGGGGTAGCGCTGGAGGTAGTCCTGGTGCTCCGGCTCCGCCTCCCAGAACGGACCGGCCGGCGCCACCTCGGTCACGACCTTCCCGGGCCACAGCCCGGAGGCGTCGACATCCGCGATGGTCTCCTCGGCGACACGCTTCTGCTCGTCGTCGACGTAGAAGATGGCGGACCGGTAGCTGAGACCGATGTCGTTGCCCTGCCGGTTCTTCGTCGACGGGTCATGGATCTGGAAGAAGTACTCCAGGATCGTCCGGTAGTCGGTCTTCGTGGGATCGAACGTGATCTCGATCGCCTCGGCATGCGTGCCATGGTTGCGATACGTCGCGTTGGCCACGTCGCCACCGCTGTATCCCACCCGTGTGTCCAGCACGCCCGGAAACGTCCTGATCAGATCCTGCACGCCCCAGAAGCAGCCGCCCGCCAGCAGCGCCTTCTCCTCGTTCCGGCTCATCGCACGCACCCTTCTTCCTCGTCTTCTTCGGACTCGCACAGGCGCCACCGAACGCGCTCCCGGCGTCCGCCTCCCCCGCCGTCGCAGCAACGTGGCACCGAACTGCACAAAGCCGAAAGGGCCGGTCGAAATTCCCGGTCCGGCCCCTGGGACGTGAGAGAGCTCGAACCCCGTCCCGACCGGCCGGGACGGACGCCCGCACGGCACCGATAACAATCCTGCAAGTTTCAATCAACATCGGCGTGAGAATTTGCTATCGCTACCAGGAAAAGGGCTCAATGTCCTTGCTATGTCAGCAGAAAAGCGTTAGGGAGCGGATGAACGGCACGATCGACGGCTTCAGCTACGGGCTGGTCACACCGGTGGCCGCCTACGTCATGGCCTGTGTGGGCTCGGCGTTGGGGCTGCGCTGTGTGGTGCGGACGGTGCACCACGAGCCCGGCTGGCGGCTGGGTTGGCTCGCACTGGGAGCCAGCGCTCTCGGCTGTGGCATCTGGACGATGCACTTCATCGCCATGACCGGCTTTTCCGTGGCGGAGACGCCCATAACTTACGACGTCCCGTTGACCGTGCTCAGTCTGGTCGTGGCGATCGTGATGGTCTCCGCGGGCGTGTTCATCGTCGGGCACCGCGGCGCCACGCGAACCGCCCTCACCGTGGGCGGCAGCATCACCGGCCTCGGTGTCGCGATGATGCACTACCTCGGCATGTTCGCGATGCAGCTCGACGGAGACCTCCGCTACAACGCGTTCACCGTGACCCTGTCCGTGGTCATCGCCCTCGTCGCGGCGACCGCCGCGCTGTGGGCCGCGGTCTCCGTGCAGGGCTTCCTTCGCACCCTCGGCGCCAGCCTCGTCATGGGCCTGGCTGTCACCGGCATGCACTACACGGGCATGGCCGCCGTAAGCGTCCACCTCCACAACGGTATGCAACAGGCCGTCGGCGGCCAGGAGGGCACCTCGCTCCTGCTGCCGATGCTTCTGGGCCCGATCATCTTCCTCATCCTCGCCGCGGCCATCGTCATGTTCGACCCGGTCCTGATCCTCGGAGCCGGCGAGTGGAACAAGTCGCCCCAGGGACGCTCCACGGTCGTGGCACGCGGAACCCGGATTCCGGTGCAGGTGCCCGGCATCGAGGACTCGCCTGCGCCGACGGCACCCAGCCGGCAGGCCGACGGCTGGCCGTCGTCATCGACCCCGTGGCCCGCCAACGATGGGCGCGCCTCCCAGTACAGCGACGCGGGAGCCGGTGACTCCTACGGAGCCCGGTACGAGGCGGAGTAGTCCCGTCCCTTCCGAGTCGATGGCCCGGCCGGCGCGTTCGACCTCGCGCTCCTGCCGGGCCATCGCCGCATCTGACGGACGGTTCGGCGTGGCACCCGGCCGAGCGTGCCGGGCAAGCGGTGCGGCCGTACCCGTACCCGAGCAGTCCGACCGGCTCGTCGCCGGGTACACCGGAGCGGAGCCGCCGAGGTGGTCGTCGAATTCGGTGTGCCTTGGGCTCGTACGGGGATACTCCTCGTCGTGACTTCAACGAGATCTTTAACTACAGAGCCCTCCAGATGGTGGTTCGCGCTGCGCGGCGGGGCCTTCTTCCTCCTGGGAGGGGGCCTCGGCCTCGTCGCGTACGCATGGGTCCGCCACCGCCCGCTCGAGGGCGCGCCCTGGGGTGGGCTGCTGCTCGGGACGGCCGTGGCGGCTCTCGGCGCCTTGTTCTCGCGGCGGCGGAAACGTCGGCGTTAGGCGGTCGCTGCCCGCCACCCGACCGACGGGGCTGGAGCGGTCACAGCAGGAGAGGCGCGGCAGGAGGTCGGGAGCGGGGCCGGTCGCGGCAGTTCGATTCTCGCCGGGGACGGCACAGCAGGAATTACGACGGGGTCTGTGTCGGCATCTCGAACCACATGGTCTTGCCGGTGGGCGTACACGTGCTGCCCCAGCTCTCGGCGAGCAGGTCGAGCAGTTCGGTACCGCGTCCGCCTTCCGCGTCGGCGTCGGCCTCGCGGCGTACGGGGCGGGCCGGTTCCGTGTCCTCGACCTCGCACAGCAAGCGGTCGCCGCGCACGCACAAGTTGAGCCGCAGCGGGCCGCGCGTGTGGCACAGGGCGTTGGTGACCAGTTCGCTGACCAGGAGTTCGGCGGTGTCGGCCAGGTCTTCCAGGCTCCACTCGTCCAGCTGGGCCGTCACCAGGCGGCGGGCCCGGCGGGCCGAGGTCAGCTCCCGTGACAAGGGCCAGGAGGCGTCCCAGGGGGTGACACGGGCGCGGGGTGCGTCGAACGGCCGAATGGGTTCCAGCGCGCGCGACCAGAGGGCCCGGTTCCGGGCGAGCCACGAGGTGGGTGCGGCCTCCGCGGATCCGTCCTTCTCCTGCTCCTGATCGCGTTTCGCGGCGTCTTTGCGCCCCGATCCCTCAGGCCGACGGTAGAGCCGGGCAAAGCGCCCCCGGCGAGATATCGCCGGGAGGTCGATGGCCCCCGGGGCCATGGAAATCAGTCCCTTCCGCACTGCTGGCGACCCGACTGCCGGAGCGGCGCGGACCCGTCGACGACCGGTCCGGGCATGTGCCAGATCACGCGTTCACGTAACGCCCGTCACGATAACAAATATACATGTAGCACTCGCTACGGTAAGAATTCTTTCCAAGAGTACCCATCCGGACATATGGGATGTGTTCGGTGTCACGTAACCACACCGTAGCCACGCCCCTACCCCTGTGGGGAGCCCCCATGTCACGGCCGCCCGACCAGGCCAAGCGACTCGATCTGATCAACCGGGTCCGCGCGTATTTGATTCGCAACGGCCTCGCCGACCTGTCCCTGCGCCCTCTCGCCCGAGCGCTGGGTACCAGCGACCGCATGCTCCTGTACTACTTCGGGACCAAGGAAGGCATGGTCGCCGAGGCGCTCGCCCTCGACGAGAGGCGACCGCTCCTGCGGGCCCGGGACATGCTCGAAGCGACGGACTCCACCCGGGACCCGGCGGGAGTCCGCCGTTTCATGGAGGAGACCTGGCAGCAGTTCCGCGCACCCGGCCTGCGACCCGCGCTCCGCCTCTACGTCGAGATCATGGCCGCCAGCCTGATCCACTCCGACCGGTACGGGCCTGTCATGCACGACACGCTGACCGAGTGGACGGACCTGCTCACCTCCGCCTTCCGCGACCTCGGCATGACGGAGGTCCGAGCCCGAACGGAGGCCACCCTGCTGGTCGACGCGACCTTCGGCCTGGTCATCGCCTCCCTGGCCGAGGACGACCGGGACCGGACCGACGCGGCCTTCCACGCTCTCCTCGACCGCCTCGAACCCGGCTGGCACGTCAGCTGAGGCGGGTCCTGACCCGAGCCATCTCCGGCCCCGAGGAGCGTCCGGCAAAACCGTGACCAGCGAATTTCCCGTTCGAGAAGGACCACCCGGCGTCACGGCTTCGCCCCGAAGTCCTGCGTCCACCACGGGCCGCCCGACCCCTTGTGGACACCCACGCCTATGTTCTTGAACGAACGGTTGAGGATGTTCGCGCGGTGCCCCGGGCTGTTCATCCAGGAGTCCATCACCGCCTGCGGGGTCTGCTGGCCCATGGCTATGTTCTCGCCGTACGTGGACCAGCGGTAGCCGGCGGCGGTGATGCGCTGGCCGGGATTGGTGTGGTCGAAGAAGTCGCGGGCGGCCATGTCGTCGGAGTGGGCCCGGGCGGCCTCCTCCAGCTGCGTGTCCTCCGTGAGAGGACCGCAACCGGCGGCCGCGCGCTCCTTGTTCACCAGCACGACCACCTGCGCCACGGTGGTCGTCGGGGCCGACTGCGCCTGGGGTACGGCGGACACCCGCCGGGTCGGCCGAGCCGAGGACGCGGCTGCCGACGCACTCGGCTCGGCGGGGCGGGGTGTCTTGGAGGCTTTCGGCCTTGCCGTTTCCGACCCGGACACCGACGGGGACGGAGATGCCGTGGCGGTGGCCGGGGAAGAAGTGCCGGTGGCGCCGGGTGCCGAGAGGTCCATGACGGGGTCGCCCGCGGTCCGCGAGGGGGCCGCGCCATCGGTTCGTGTTCCGGGCCCGACACCGAGGTACCAGAGGCCGCCGCCCGCCACACAGGCCGCCACGAGCACGCCGCCCAGGGCCCGGCGCCGGACCCGTCGGCGTCGGCGAGCCTCGCCGCGTGAGGCCGCTCTGCCGCCGGGCGCACGATGCCCGGCGCCCGCCGAGTCCGCTGCTCCGTGGCCCGCGACGGCCGCGGTCTGTGACACCGAGCCTGTGGCGGCCATCCCGCCGCGGGCGGTCCGCAGTGCCGCGATCAGCCCAGGTGCTACGGCGATCAGCGCCAGGCCGGCCAGCAGCCCCTCCGCGGGCACCAGTCCGCTCCACAGGCCGGAGCAGCGGACACAGTCGCGGGCGTGCCGGGCGATTCGCTTGCGCCACAGCGCCGAGGGCCGGCCGTTCCAGGAGGCGAGGACACCACGCAGCTCCCCGCAGGGCGGGCGCGCGTCGAGGGCCCGTACCACCACGCGGGCCGTCTCCAACTGCGCCTTCATCCGCTGCACTTGGACCGCGGTGTGCTGCGGCGACAGCTCCAGGGCCTCGGACACCTCGGTCCGGGTCAGTTCGCCGGCGCATTCCAGCCACCACAGCGAGAGCACGCTTCGGTCGTCGGGTTCGAGCCAGCGGGTCGCCAGCGCGGTCTCCCGGCGCTGGCCGGAGAGCTGGAGCCGCATCATGGTCAGGTCCGCGAAGTCCGCGCCGGGGTCCGCGAGGTCCTCGGCCTCCTCCACGGCGCCAGGGGCGAGCTGCCGGTCCCGCCAGTGCGCCCGGACCTGGTTCATCGCGATCGCGACGAGCCAGGAGCGGAAGCTCTCCGGAGTACGCAATCCGTCCAGGCCGTCCAGGGCGCGGAGCATGGTGTTCTGAACGACGTCGTCGACATCGACGGAGCCGTTCAGGGCGCGCCCGACGATGTTGTAGACCAACGGGAGAAACGCGCTGACCAGGGCGTCCTGAGCCGCCGAGTCGCCCCCTCGGGCGGCAGTCACCAGTGCCGCCGGCTCCACCGCGTGCTGTCTCCTCATGAAAACTTCCCCGTCCTCGACTCCGAGCCATGCTGCCGTTGCATGGGAGACCGCCCGCGGAACCCCTGATAACAGTTCTTCGGAGACTCGTCGCGGAGAGACTGGCCACACCGGCCCGCCGATCGCAAGGTCGTAGGTCACATGGGGGTCCGTCTCCGGACCCGCCCGTCCCCTTTCACCGGACCGACGGGCGCCGACCACCGGACCGGCGGGCGCCCGTGTGCCCGCTGGTAAAATGGGCGCACGCTTCGAAGTCGCCGGGGCCCGTGCCAAGAGGTACGGGCCCCGGGGCGTTCCGGGCGTCAGACTGAGGAAGGTTCCCCATGAACGCGAAGCCGCCGGCCCCTGGACTCTCCGATGCCGGCGAGCGCCGGCCGACGACAGCGCCGGAGGGCGACATCTCGACACCACAGCCCCCGTCCACCGACCTGCCGCCGGCCGCGTCGTTCGACGCACTGGGCCTGCCGCCGGAGTTGGTGAACAAGATGACCGGCCTCGGGGTGACGGAGCCCTTCCCGATCCAGGCCGCGACGCTGCCCAACGCGCTGGCCGGGCACGACGTCCTCGGCCGGGCAAAGACCGGTTCCGGCAAGACGCTGGCGTTCGGACTGGCCCTGCTCGCCCGCACGGCAGGCCGCCGGGCCGAGTCGAAGCGGCCGCTGGCGCTGGTTCTGGTACCGACCCGGGAGCTCGCCCAGCAGGTGAGCGACGCGCTGGAACCGTACGCGCAGACCTTGAATGTGCGACTGGCGACGGTGGTGGGTGGCCTGTCGATCAACCGACAGCAGGCGCTCCTGCGGACCGGCGTCGAAGTGCTCATCGCGACGCCGGGGCGGCTGACCGACCTGGTGTCACGCAGGGACTGCGTCCTGAACCACGTGCGGATCACGGTGCTGGACGAGGCGGACCAGATGTGCGATCTGGGCTTCCTGCCGCAGGTCTCGGAGCTCCTTGACCAGATCCCGGCCGACGGCCAGCGGCTGCTCTTCTCGGCCACGCTCGACCGCAACGTCGACCAGCTCGTACAGAACTACCTTCACGACCCGGTTCTCGCCTCCGTCGACCGGGTGGCGGGCTCGGTCACCACGATGGAACACCACGTGCTGACCATTCACGCCGCCGACAAGTACGCGACGGCGACCGAGATCGCCGCCCGGGACGGCCGGGTGCTGATGTTCCTGGACACCAAGGCCGGCGTGGACCAGTTCACCCGTCATCTGCGTGGCAGCGGCATTCGGGCCTCCGCCCTGCACAGTGGGAAGTCGCAGCCGCAGCGCATGCACACGCTCGCCCAGTTCAAGAACGGCGAGATCAACGTGCTGGTGGCCACCAACGTCGCCGCCCGGGGCATTCACATCGAAGCCCTCGACCTCGTCGTCAATGTCGACCCGCCCGCCGACGCCAAGGACTACCTGCACCGGGGCGGGCGCACGGCGCGCGCCGGGGAGTCCGGGAGCGTGGTCACCCTGGTCACGCCCAACCAGCGGCGCGATGTGAACCGGCTGATGTCCGACGCCGGCATCCGGCCGACCGTCACACAGGTGCGCTCGGGCGAGGCGGCACTGACCGACATCACCGGGGCCAAGCGCCCGCCGACCGGGCCGAAGACCAGCACCGGCAACGCGCCCTTCCGCGGCATCGGCACCCATCCGGGGCGCGCCGCGAAGGAGTCGCGCAAGACGGCGGACGCCCGAAAGGCCGCGGAGGCCCGTGCGGCGGCCCGGGTACGCAAGAGCCGCTGACGTCGGCCGGAACCGTCCTGGGCCCACGTCGGGATCCGCGGCGCTCGCGGGCGGGCATCGTCGAGGCGTCCGCCCAGGTGTGACCAACCGCGGATGGGTACGAAAAGGCCCGGGGCGTCAGCTTGGCCGACGCCCCGGCCGCGGACCGGGGCGCCCCGGACCCGGCCGGCACGGTGACGCGCCTCCGCGTGCGCCTCAGCTCACCGCCTGCTTCACGAGCGCGCTGATCCGCGCCTCCGCCTCGGCCGTCAACTCGGTCAGGGCGAACGCGGTGGACCACATCGTGCCCTCGTCCAGCTTCGCCTGATCGCTGAACCCGAGGGTCGCGTAACGCGCCTTGAACTTCTCCGCGCACTGGAAGAAGCAGACGACCTTCCCGTCCAGCGCGTAGGCGGGCATGCCGTACCAGAGCTTCGGCGCGAGGACCGGAGCACCTGCTGTGATGACGGCATGGACGCGCTCGGCCATGATCCGGTCGGAGTCCTGCATCTCCGCGATCTTCGCGAGGACATCCCGCTCGGCCTCGGCCGCCTTGTCCGCGCGCGAGCTGCGGCGGGCCTCCTTCTTCAGCTCCTGGGCATGGTCCTTCATCGCGGCCCGCTCCTCGGCCGTGAATCCCTCGTGCTTACCGCTTTCCGTGCTGCTCATGACAGAGCTCCCCTTGAGGATCCGATGGACGGAATCTTGGTCCGCCTCGCGCCAGACCCGTAGGACGTCGTGGTAGTCGACCTGCGAGGGAGCGGTCATGATTCCGAAACTGGGCCAGGGTGTGTGCGGCATGGGGTCGCAGATCCTTTCGGCACCGGCGACGCCGACGGGGGCGCACCGGCGGGATGGAGAAGGAGCAGTCCCTCGTCGGGCACCCGCGCGATTCCCGCGGTCTCGGGAGCTGCCGGCGCGGATGGGAGGTCCGGTCTCCGGACGGTCAGCGGCGTCGCAGTGACGGGTCGAGGAGCGCGGGCGGAGTGTCGAACTTTTCGTGGGCGGCGAGGTCCGTGCCTGGGGCGACGATCGCGTCGATCGCGTCGAGTACGTCGGCTGGGAGCACGGTGTCGGCCGCGGCGAGCTGCGCGTCCAGGTGGTCCGTCGTGCGGGGGCCGACGAGCGCGCTCGTGACGGCGGGATGCGCCGTCACGAAGCCGAGCGCGAGCTGGATCATGGTGAGGCCGGCCCCGTCGGCGACTTCGGCCAATTTCTCGACGGCGTCGAGCCTGGCCCGGTTGGCGGGGATGGTGGTGTCGAAGCGTTGTGGCATGAACTTTGAGCGGCTGGTGGTGATCTCCCGGCCCGCACGGACGGCGCCCGACAGCCAGCCCGAGGCCAGCGGACTCCACACGAGGACACCGAGCCCGTACTCCTCGGTCACGGGCAGGACATGGGTCTCGATCCCCCGTTGCAGGATCGAGTAGCTGGGCTGTTCGGTGACGTAGGGCCTCAAGTGATTTTCGCGGGCGGCCCATTGGGCCTGCACGATGCGGTGGGCGGGGAAGGTCGAGGAGCCGAAGGCGCGGATCTTTCCCGCGCGTTGCAGGTCGGTCAGGGCCGACAGGGTCTCCTCGTCGCTGGTGCTCGGGTCCCAGCGGTGGATCTGGTAGAGGTCGACGTGGTCGACACCGAGCCGGCGCAGGCTGTTGTCCAGTTCGGTGACCAGCCAGCGGCGCGAAGCACCCCGATGGTTGCGCTCGTCGCCCATGGGCATGGCCGCCTTCGTGGCCAGCACGATGTCGTCGCGGCGGCCGGCGATGGCCTTGCCGACCATCTCCTCCGACTCGCCGTCGCCGTACATGTCGGCGGTGTCGATGAGGTTGATCCCGCCGTCGAGGGCTGCGTCGACGATGGCGGTGGCCTCGTCCTGGGTGGTACGCCCGATCCTGCCGAAGTTCATCGCGCCGAGCGCGAGAGTGCTGACCTGCACACCGGTGCGGCCCAAGGTGCGGTACTGCATGACCTGTCTCCTCCATTGCGGGCGCAGCGTGGTGGCAGCGCGGATTGGTTGTCGGGTCCCCGATCTGCCATCATGAACAAACGGGACGCCGTCCCGTTTGACGATACGGAACACCGTCCCGCTTAGCAAGGCGATACGGAACGATGTTCCGTTTGACGTCCCGATCGCGGCGAGAGTCCCGGTGACGGCGAGAACGGAGAGAAGGGCACGATGAGCGACAGCGACGAGACCACCGCCAGGCAGGCCGCCCGGCCCAGACGGGCCGACGCCCGGCGCAACCAGGAGACGCTGCTCGACGCGGCCGCCGCGGTCTTCGCCACGTCAGGCGTGGAAGCGCCCGTACGCGGCATCGCGGCCCGGGCCGGCGTCGGAACGGCCACGATCTACCGGCACTTCCCGACACGGGCGGACCTCATCGTCGCCGTCTACCGGCACCAGGTCGAAGCCTGCGCCGAGGCGGGACCGGCCCTGCTGAGGGACTGCGCGTCCCCTCATGCCGCGCTGGCCCAATGGATCGACCTCTTCGTCGACTTCCTCGTCACCAAGCACGGACTCGCCGCCGTACTCCAGCCCGACAACACAGCCTTCGACACCCTGCACACCTACTTCCTCGACCGCCTCCTCCCGGTGTGCGCCCAACTCCTCGACGCCGCGGCCGACTCCGGTGAGATCCGACCCGGCCTGACGGCGTACGAACTGATGCGCGGCATCGGCAACCTCTGCATCGGCGCCCACAACGACCCCCGCTACGACGCACGACGCCTGGTCGAGCTCCTCATCGCGGGCCTGCGCCAACCCCGTTGACCGCCCGCCCGACCCGATCCCCTCGGGTCAACTTGAACTCCCCATCCAGACAGGGGAGTTCAAGGAGTCGATCAGCTACAGCGCCACCAGCCGACCACTGCGGCCCCGCAGCCGGACCGAGGCCACGGAGCCGCAGACCACGGCCACGCCGAGGAGCGTGGCGCAGGCCGTCGCCGCGGTGGACGTGTCACCGGAGAGAGCGGCGCGCATGCCGTGAGCGGCCCAGTAGCCGGGCGAGGCCGGGGCCACGTCCGAGACCCACACCGGCAGTGCGGCGAGCGGGACGAGTGCGCCCCCGACACTGCTCAGCAGCATGCCGCCGATGTCGTAGGCGGCCGAGAGCGCACCCATGCTGCGCACCAGCACGCCGAGCAGCGTGCCGAGTCCGAGCAGCGTGCAGCTCCAGCTGAGCAGAACACCCAGCAGCAGGAACGGGTGCGGAACACGCAGGCCGAAGACGCACACGCCGAAGCCGACGATCAGGAACTGCTGGGCGAGCAGGACCACGAAGACCGGGACGGCCTTCCCGGCGAGCAGCTCCGCGGGATGCAGAGCGGTTCCGCGCAGGCGGTCCCAGGTGCGGCCGAGCCGTTCGGTCAGGATCGCGCTGCCGCAGATGCCGAGGGCGAGCAGCGAGAAGGTGACCAGCGTGCCGACGACCGCTTGTTCCGTGCCGGCCCTACGGCCCTGCCCGGCCACATAGAGCGGGCGCAGCAGCGTGACGAAGACGAGCGGCAGGATCATCCGGCTCAGTACCGGGCCGGGTTCGCGCGCCATCAGCAGCACGTTGTGGCGCACCAGCACGCCCAGGCGCCCGGCGGACTCACGCGGCATCACGGACCTCCGTCCCCGCCTCGGTCGCCGCGATCGCCATGGACCGGTAGAGGTCGTCCAGGCCGGGGCGGCGTACGTCGACGGACACGGGTGTACGACCGGACGCGAGCAGGGCCGCCAGATCGGCACCGGGGTCCGTGGTCGGCCGGCGCAGCTCGGGTTCGGCCGGGTCGGCGAACGTGACCCTGAGTTCGCCGGGCAGGTGGCGGGTGAGCTCTTCCTGGGTGCCGCGCGCGTTGATCCGCCCGGCCCGCGCGAGGGCCAGCGTGGCGTCGAGATCGACGAGTTCCGGCAGGTAGTGGGTCGTGTAGACGACGGCGGCGCCCGCTTCCGCCCGAGCCCTGACGGCGCTCAGCAGGGCCGAGCGGGTTTCCGGATCGGCTCCGGCGGTCGGCTCGTCCAACAACAGGAGCGGCGGTGAGCCGACCAGGGCGGTGGCCGCCTGGACCCGGCGGCGCTGACCACCGGACAAGGCACCTACGCGCCGGTCCGCCACGGCTGTCAGGAGAAGCTCCTCCAGGACCTGGGCGATCTCCACGTCCCGGCGCCGTCCCCTCAGCCCCGCCAGTCCCGCGAACAGCCGCACGTTCTCCCGAACGGTGGCAGTGCCGTACAGGCCGAGCTCCTGCGGAGCCACGCCCAGGAACCGCCGTGCGGCCCGGCGGGCAAGCCGCGCGTCGAGCGTCGCGATGCTGATCCGGCCCGCGTCGGGACGTACGAGACCGGCGACGATCTCGACGAAAGTGGTCTTGCCGGCACCGTTGTGACCGATCAGGCCCACAATCTCCCCGGCCGGGACGGTCAGGTCGAACCCGTCGAGCGCGCGACACAGGCCGTAGCGCTTCACCAGTCCCTCTGCGATCAGCATCCATCCTCCACCAGGTCTACGCCGTGCACGTATACGCCGTACACGTATACACTGTAGACCCATGAGTGGCAGGCGGGAAGAGATCCTGGACGCGGCACTGGCCATCGCCGACGAGCACGGCGTCGACGCGGTCTCGATGCGCACGGTGGCGGATCGCGTCGGCGTGACGCCGATGGCGTTGTACCGGCACGTCAAGGACAAGGCGGCGCTGTTGGACGGCATGGTCGGGCGTCTCCTCGCTGCGCTGCTGCCGCCGGAGCCGGCCGTGGATCAGGCCTGGGACGCACGGCTCGACGCCCTCGCGCACGCCTGCCGAAAGGTGACCCAGCAGCACCCCTGGGCCGCACACCTGCTCTTCTCTCGGCCCGCTGTCACTCCGGACGCCGTGCGAGCGGTCGACATCATCTACACCGCCCTCATCGAAGCCGGGGTTCCCGCACCCGAGGTTCCCCGGCTGGAACGCCTGATCAGCACGTTCGTCATCGGATTCGCCGCCTCCGAGGCCGCGGGGCGCTTCACCCCCGGTGACCTCGACCCGCGCAGCCGTCGCGGTCACCTCCCGGACAGCGAACTCCCCGGACACCGCGCGCTCGGGCCATGGCTGGACCTGCCCGTCGACCTCACCGCCGAGTTCGAGGCCGATCTCGCCGACATCCGGCGACTGGTCGAGGCCGCCGCGCGGCGACGGGAGTGAGCGGCGCACCCGGTGCGCGTTGCCGCCGGGTTCCACGAGCGGGTGCCGGAGCGGGAGGGGGCCGGTCCCGGGCGCTCAGGGGCCCGGTCAGTCGGTGAGGCCCAGCGCTCCCGCTGCCTGGATCGCCAGCCAGACCTCGGCCAGGGCCCCCGTCGACGTCAGATCGCGGTCGGCGAGAGCGCCGAAGCGGCGGAGCCGGTAGGCGAGCGTGTTGGGGTGGATGTGGAGCGCCGCCGCGGCCGTCTCGGTGCGGCGGTCGCGCTCCATCCATGTGCGGGCGGAGACCAGCAGCCGCGAGTCATGGCTCTCGTCGTAGCGCAGGACGTCGCCGAGCACATGCTCGACCAGCGCGGTCAGGACGGCGGGATCGTCGGGCAGCCAGCGGCCCGCCCCGTCGTCGCCGTAGTGCACGACGGGACGGCCGGACTCGACGGCTTTGGACACCGCCCAGAGCGCCTCGCGCTGGGCGACCTTCAGTGCGGCGCCCGGCAGGAAGGGGCGGCTGGCCCCGGCTGCCACGGCCGGGAGCTCACCGACGGCCGCCGCCAGCTCCGGTGCCCCGAGGACGTAACGGTCCTCGCCCCGGGTGAGCAGCAGATGAGGCCGGTCCTCCAGGCAGCGCAGCAGCACCTCGTCGGTGGTGCGGCGCACGATGAGGAGAACGGTGTCGCCCTCGATCGCGTGCCGCGCGAGCCGGCGGCGCGCCGCCTCCGGGTCGAGCACCTCCTGCAGCAGTTCGGCGAACGTCTCCGCTCCCTCGCGGCGCAGCGTCTCGCGTTGGTTGCGGACCATCGCCAACCGCAGCGCCGCCACGGTGGCGATGTGCTGGACCACTGCGAGTCCCGCGGGCCGGGCGCCCGCACGCTCGTACGCGACGAGAAAGCCCGCGGGGCCGCCGGGCGCGGGCACCGGGAGGACGAATCCGCCGGGGATCGTCGGCGGGGCGTCGACGGACGCCGGCAGGACGGCGGGATCCGGCACGGGCACTCCGGGCAGGAGCGGGCGGCCCTGGGGTGTGCAGAGGAACACGTCGTAGCCCGACAGGCCTTCGAGGCGGCGCAGGAGTGTCGGTGTGTCGAGGTTCTCGGTGACCAGCCAGCGCAGCGCGCCGAAGACCTGGAGCTGCGCACCCAGCCGGTGCCGGGAGTCCTCCTGGGCCGCGGCCGCGACCTCCTGGGCGACCGCGATGAAGGGGACCGCGAGCGGCACCTCGAGGACCGGGAAGCCCCGCTCCTCCGCCGCCTCGAAGAACGCGTCGTGCAGCGGCGGCATGTGCAGCTGCGCGGAGAGCGCGAGACCGGACGCCCCTGCGTCGTCCAGCCGCTCCAGGTACGCGCGCTGTTCGGCGGCGGAACGGGGTATCGCCAGGCCCGCGGTCATGATCACCTCGGCTCCCAGGAGCCACGGCGTCGGGTCGACGAGCTCGCTGGCGTGCGCCCAGGACACGGACCGCTCCAGACCCCCGCCGCCGGCCTTCAGCGAGAGCTGGAGTGCAGGGGAGGACAGCAGATGCCCGATGGTGAGTTTGTCGCTGGCCACAAAAGACATCGTACGCATCTGTGATGGAGACCATTGTCGCAGGTCACCGCGGGCCACACACTGTGGAGGCCACCGTTTGAACGGTGCACTAACAGACATTGGAGGGCCCGTGACGACCTCGGTCACCGAAATCGAGACATATGGCGTCGAGCGAATCCCGGACGAGGACCGTACGGCCCGGCCGATCGACTTGTTCCGGCTCGCCTTCGGCGGCGCCAACACCTTCGCGACCTGTGTGCTGGGCGCCTTCCCGATCCTCTTCGGCCTCTCCTTCTGGCAGGGGCTCGCGGCGACCGTCCTCGGCCTGGTCGCGGGTGCGCTGCTGCTGGCCCCGATGGCACTGTTCGGCCCCGCCAACGGCACGAACAACGCGGTCTCCTCCTCCGCGCACCTGGGCGTGCACGGTCGGGTCGTCGGCTCCTTCCTCTCCCTGCTCACCGCCATCGCGTTCTTCTCGATCTCGGTGTGGTCCTCGGGTGACGCGCTCGTCGGTGGCGCCCATCGGCTCGTGCACGTCCCCGAGTCGGACGTCACCTACGGCATCGCGTACGCGATCTTCGGCGGACTCGTGCTCGTCGTCTGCATCTACGGCTTCCGCTTCATGCTGCTGGTCAACAAGATCGCGGTGCTGGCGGCCTCGGCCCTGTTCGTGCTCGGTGCCTTCGCCTTCGCGGGTGACTTCGACCCTGGTTACGCGGGCGCCTTCGCCTCGACGCACGACGCGCTGTTCTGGCCGTCGTTCATCGGCGCCGCGCTGATCGTGCTCTCCAACCCGGTCTCCTTCGGCGCGTTCCTCGGTGACTGGTCCCGCTACATCCCCGCGAACACCCCGCGCCGCCGCGTGATGGGCGCCGCGTTCCTCGCCCAGATCGCCACCCTGCTGCCCTTCGTCTTCGGCCTGGCCACGGCGTCGATCATCGCGACGAAGGCCGCGAAGTACGTCGACCCGGCCGCCCCGAACTACGTCGGCGGACTGCTGGCAATCTCTCCCGGCTGGTACTTCCTGCCGCTCTGCCTGATCGCCCTGATCGGCGGCCTGTCGACCGGCACGACGTCCCTCTACGGAACGGGGCTGGACTTCGCCAGCGTCTTCCCGCGCTTCAACCGCGTCCAGGCCACCTTCTTCATCGGTGTCCTGTCCATCGGATTCATCTTCCTCGGCCGCTTCGCGCTCAACCTCACGCAGTCCATCTCCACCTTCGCCACGCTGATCATCACCTGCACCGCGCCGTGGATGGTCGTCATGGCGCTCGGCTACGTCACACGGCGCGGCTGGTACGACCCCGAGGCGCTGCAGGTCTTCAACCGGCGTCAGCGCGGTGGCCGCTACTGGTTCGCGCACGGCTGGAACTGGCGCGGCATGGGCACCTGGGTCATCAGCGCCGTCGTGGCTCTCCTCTTCACCAACCTGCCGGGCCAGTTCGTCGGCCCGCTGGGCAACCTCGCGAGCGGCGCGGACATCTCGCTGCCGGTCGGGCTCGGTCTGGCGGTCGTGCTCTACCTCGCCTCACTCGCCCTGTTCCCCGAACCGCGCGCCGTGTTCGGTCCGGCCGGACCCCGCTTCGTCCGGGCGTCCGACGCCGAGATCGCACCGATCACCGGTGGCACCGAGGAGAAGACCCCCGAGCCCGCCGCGGCTCTCTGAGTCCTCGGCGTCACCGACACCCCGACTGGGCGTCCGGCCCTGAACACCGGGCGCCCCTGACCAGGAGCCGCGCATGAGTTTCCTGAGTCAACCTCTATGCCGCCAAGGGTTCCTCAGCGGCTGCGCTGACCTTGCCGTTGGCTTGGTGGATGGCGGGGTCGTAGCA